>NZ_JCBATA010000089.1:0-26411 GCF_059816245.1 Frankia sp. RB5 | reverse complement strand
CACGGCGTCTGGCTTCGAGTGGTCGGAGAGGTACGCCTGGAGCTTGGCCACCGCCTGCGCCCCGTCACCACCATCGTCGATGACGGTCAGCTTGACCTGCCTGCCGTCGATACCACCGGCCTTGTTGGCAAGGCTTATACCCGCGTCGAGCGAACCCTTTGACTGTGATCCGTACGTCGCCAGCGCACCGCTCGTCGGCAGCACCGCCACCCACCCGCTGGGCCGAGTTCGTCGACACCGTGCACCAGGTGCTGCACTCCGGGGGCGACCTGGAGCAGGCCCTGCCGGCGGTGATGTGGATCAGCGAGTGGATCACCGAGGCGATGGCCGCGCGCCGCGCCGACGGCTTCGCCGACGACCTCATCAGCAAGCTCATGCAGTCGCTGTCCGACGAGGAGGCCGCCTCCTACACGTTCACGTTGTCGCCGGCCTCGACACCACCTCGGCCGCCATCGGCAACGCGCTCGCGTAGATCGACCGCCGCCCGGAGCTTCGCGCCCGGCTGCTCGCCGACCCGGCGGTGCTGCCGTTCGCCGTCGAGGAGTTCCTGCGCTACGAGGCGCCGCTGCAGCTGCTCGCCCGCACCGCCGCCCGCGACGGCGAGGTCGGCGGGGTGCCCATCGCCAAGGGCGCCCGGCTGCTGGTGGGCTGGGCGGCGGCCAACCGGGACCCGGCCGTCTTCCCCGACCCGGCGGCGATCGACGCCGACCGTCCCGGCAACCGGCACCTGGCCTTCGGCGTCGGCCTGCACCGCTGCCTCGGCTCGAACGTCGCCTGCTCGACGATTCGGATCACCCTGGAGGAGGTGCTGCGCCGCCTGCCGGACTTCCAGCTCGTTGGCGAGGTCGAGCGCTACCCCGACGCGGCACTGATCTACTCGCCCCTCGCCCTGCCCGCGACCTTCACCCCAGGGTCCCCCGGGTAGCCGCGGCTGCACGCCGCCCAGTCGGTCAGCGGCTCAGTCGAGCAGCGCAGCAAGTTCCCGCCACTCCCGCAACGGCAGCGCCTTCGGGTCCTCGACGAGCACCTGCAGCGCGACGTGGTCCGCCCCCGCGTCGAGGTGCTCGTCCACTCGGCGGCGGACGGCGTCGAGGTCGCCCCAGGCGACGAGCGCGTCGATGAGCCGGTCGCTGCCCCGCTCGGCCAAGTCGTCGTCGGTGAAGCCGAGGCGGCGCAGGTTGTTGGCGTAGTTCGGCAGCCGCAGCCCTCTGCCCAGGTTGCGTCGGGCGATGCGCCGAGCCTCGCTCGGGTCGCTGACCAGCACGACCTTCTGCTCCGGGATGAGTAGCGGCCCCTCGCCGAGGCGCTTGCGGGCCACGGCGGTGTGCTCTACCGGGACGGTGTAGGTGTGCGCGCCCGCGGTGAGCTCGGCGGCGAGATCGAGCATCCGCGGGCCGAGGGCGGCCAGCACCCGGCGCAGCGGGGCGTCGGTGGATGCGCCCGCGTAGACGGCGGCGTCCATCGCCGCGAGGTACTCGCGGGTGGCCTGCAGCGGACTGGTCTGGGCGTGCCCGCGGTTCGCGACCGTCGGGCCGTGGCTGACGCCGACGCCGAGCAGGAACCGCTCGGGGAATCCCTCGGTGAGGGTGCGCTGCGCGTTGGCCATCGCCGTCGCGTCGCGGGCCCACAGGTTCGCGATCCCGGTGGCGACGATGATCCGGTCGGACGCGGTCAGCAGCAGGGCCGCGTGGCTCATGACCTCCTTGCCCACGGCCTCCGGGATCCACAGCGTGGGGAACCCCAGCTCGTCCAGCTCCGCCACGGCCTGGCGGGCCGCGGCCAGCGGCTGGCGTTCCAGGTCCATCGACCAGATACCGATCCGGCCTGTCTGCATGCGCGCGATCTCCTCGTGGGGCTGCCAGGTGGTGGCCTGGCCTCATCGTGCCACAGCCAGGCCATCGCGGGTCGGGCCCGCGGGCCCTTGAAGATCGCAATAATTCTCCTTGGCAAAGAGATTGAACCCTTCAGGGTTCTCTCCTCGCCATTTGATGGTGGTATGTTCTGGCCCTCGTCAGTGAGAGTTGCAGGCGTTCACGCCGCTCGGAGGTGCCAATGGACAAGATCGTGGTGGACACTGAGCTGGTACCCGTTCTTCGGACAGTGATCCCTGTGCGATAATTGATCCGTGGACGGAGGAGATCAGTGAGTCAGTCGCGGAGGCGGTTCACGACCGAATATAAGAATGAGGCGGTGAAACTCGTCATCGACTCGGGCCGGCCGGTCTCGGCGGTCGCGAAGGACCTGGGTATCAACGAGGGCACGTTGGGAAGCTGGGTGGCGACTTGGCGGCGCGCGCACCAGACCGAGGACGAGCCGCTGACCATGTCCGAGCGTGCCCGGCTCCGTGAGCTGGAAAAGGAGAACCGGGAACTCCGGATGGAGCGTGAGTTCCTCTCAAAAGCCGGTGTGCCACGAACGCTGAAGGTTGCTTGCTAGCCGAGTGATCGACAGCGGTGCTGTACGAAAGATGGAGGATTGCAGGCCCTCCGGAGCCGCCCTTCGGGGGGAGGCTTCAAACCGCCCTCTGCTGCGTTGGCTGAAGACCGTCGTGGTGAGCGATGAGGGAAAAGGCGCACGTGATGCGTCAGGTAGGGGTCAGGGAGACGACTGCTGTCCGACGTGTCGAGATTTTAAAGATGGCATCGAAACCGGGCTGGGTTCCAGAGCCTGAGTCGCTGTACTTCTCGACCAGCTCGACCATCCGGTCGAGGTCCTGGCGAGCAAGCGGGATCAGGCTGATCTGACCCGTGCTGATGGAGCGCAGGAACGCGGCCTCGGCACGGGTGCCCTTCTCGCGTTCGAGCATGAAGCAGACTTCGGTGAGGACGGGATAGGGAACGAACGAGGAGCGGCCGGGGCGTGCGCCGCATGAGTGCGACGCTGCGGGCATGGTGCTCGTCGTCGCTGTCTGCAGCGGCGATCAGCGGCCCGGTGTCCCAGACGATCACTCGGGGTCGCGCCCGAGTTCCGCGCGCAGGATCTCAGCCGAACGGGCGGCGAGATCACCCTTGCCACTGGCCAGCGCGCCGACGAAATCCGGCAGTGGCCACTCGTCGCCGCCGTCGTCGGTGGGCGCGCTCTCGCGCACGAGCGCGAGGATCGGCGCCACCTGCGACTCGGGTAGGCGGTCGATCAGACTGTGCAGCTCGTCCCGCAGGGTGCTCACCTGCCCAGGATACGACCGACCCATCGCCCGCAACCGAGATCCACCGGGACGCGAGCCACACGACGTACCGCCGTCTTCACACGCAAGCGTGTTCGACCTGGAACGGGAGCGCCAACGCGACCACTACTGTAAGCCGACGATCATGGCTATGGGATGGCGTGAGGCGTCTGGAGCCGCCAGATTCGGAACGCCTGTTCGATGCACTGGATAATGTGGATGTCGACGCGGTTACTGGACATCGTCCCTGGTAAGGGCCCGGGTAGTGACCGGTCGGACGGTGATTTCGGGGCCAGCAACCAAGATCGAACGGTTCGGATGCTGGTACACATGGTCCACCACGCTCCGTATCCACCGTCTGACCTGGACAAATAGGTCCGGCCTATCGTCTGGAGTGGTCGGCGGGTTCCGTAGGTGCAGGTCAGCAGGCGCGGGGCCGGTTCGTACAATGCCGGGATTCCCGAGCCGACCGACTCCAGCGGTGACTGTCGGTGCGGGATTCGGGTCGCCTGGCGTCGGTTGTGGTTGTGCGAGGTTGCTCGCGCTGGCGACCTGCGCGCTGTTGGTGGGTACCGGCCGTTCGTGAGTATCGCGACCCGGCGTGATGTGCTGTACTTGTTGCCACATTCAGCGTCGATGGCACGACGAGCGGCGACAAGACTCTGGGAGCTGTCCTATTGAGCGTCCTTGCGGGCGGTGAAGCGGAACTGGATCTCGCCGTCCTCGATCGTGGCGTTGCTGAGGCCGGCGGCGACGAGCCTAGCCGCCAGCCGGTCCGGATCGACCGGGACGAAGACGTCGCCCACGTGGGCGTCTCGGATCCTCGGCACGTCCTTGCCGTCGACGCCGACGAACGTCCCGCCAGGCCGCAGCATGCGACAGACCTCCGCGAACAGCCGGTCCTGATGGTCGGGGGAGGGCATGTGGTGCAGCATCGAGAACGCCGTGACGGTCGAGAATCGGTTCGCCGGCAGGTCGGTCGCGGTGGCATCGGCGTGCAGCACGCGAGTTCCGGTGCCAGCCAGCCGTTCGGCCAACGCCGCGGCGAGGCTGGCGTCGAGCTCGACCGCCGTGACGGTGAGGACCCGCTCTCGCAGCAGATCGGTGGTCAGCCCCGGACCCGGACCGATCTCGAGCACGTCGTCACCGAGGTCGACGACCCGCGTCAGCCACGGCAGCAGGTCCCGGCGCAAGGTCTCGGCCCATTCCGGGCTGGCCAGGTACCGAAGGTGACCTTCGTTCATCTCGTCACGTCCCTTGTTCATGGGTCTCGCGCAGGTCGAGTGGAGTCGATGCGAGCAGGCCGTGCTCCCCGCTCTCGGTCATGTCTACGCTCCTGCCGTGACGGCCGTCTCCGCGAAATCGGCCAGAGATTTGCCTAGAACGGACAGCTCTGGCCTCGTCCAGATGCGCCAGAACACCGATGTTGCGGCCGGCACCTACGCCTTCGACGGCGACACGGTCGTCCTCGGCGTCGCTGGCGGCGAGCTGGGCCGTGACGGGCTGCGGACCGGATGGCACGCCCACGACCTGCATCAGATCGAGTATTCGTTCCACGGCACGATGGGAGTCGAGACGTCCGCGGGCCGTTACCTGCTACCGCCCGCGCTGGGCGCGTGGATCCCCGCTGGCCTGCCGCATCGAACAAAGATCGCTAATCGGGTGAAGACGATGTCAGTCTTCTTCGACCCCGCGTTCGTCTCGCACACGGACAACCGTGTCAGGATCATCGCGGTGACACCCGTCATACGAGAAATGATCGTCTACGCCGGCCGGTGGCCGATCGATCGAGCGGTGAGCGACCCGGACACCGACAGCTATTTCCGGACGCTGGCCACTCTCGTCGCCGAACACCTCGACGCGGAGACTCCCCTCTGCCTTCCGCTCAGCGACGATCCGCTGGTCGCGGCCGCGATCGCCTACACGGACCGGTATTTGGCGCACGTCACGCATCCAGCGGTTTGCCGCGAGGTGGGTGCATCGGAGCGCACACTTCGGCGCAGATTCTTGGCCTCGACCGGGCTGTCCTGGCATGGCTACCTCGTCCAAGCGAGGCTGCTGCGGGCGATGACCATGCTGGCCGAGCCGACCTCGACCATCCTCGAAGTGGCCGTCGAAGTCGGCTTTGAGAGCCTGAGCGCCTTCTCGCGCGCGTTCACCCGCCAGACCGGCGAAACACCGTCCGCCTACCGCCGTCGCGCGACAGCGCGACGATGACCTGACCGGGCAGACCGAGCCCCTGGAACTACCCGGCGCACGGAACACATGTTCGATCCGGTAGATGATGGCGGCGGTTGGGTGTTCACTGGATGTCATCCCTGGTCAGGGCCCGTGTGGCGACCGGACGGACAGTGATTTCAGGGCCCGGAACCAAGATCGATCGGTTCGGATGCCGGTACAGAGGGTCCACCGCGTTCCGTCACGAACCACCTGACCTGGGTCGATAGATTTGATCTATCGATATGCGCCGCCTGGATGTCAATAGATGGACTGGTCAGATGCTCGCCTCGGTGGTTCGAGTCCCCGTTGGCTTTGATGTAAATGGCTACCGCTGGTAGTGACAGGGCCAGCGCTCGGCGGGCAGTCTCGGTGCATGCTCGGGCGACGACAATTGCGCTGTGTGCGCGGAATGGGTAGCGGACGTCCGACTTGAGTATGTCGCTGTCGAGGAGACGTTCGCTTTGCGGCAGCGGGTACTGCGTCCGAGCCTGACCGTCCGCGACGAGGTTGTCGGGACTGGCACGGTGATCAGGGAGGAATCGCCGTGGGGCGAGGCCGGGTGGCGGCTGCGTTGGATGGCCACCGACGTCGACCACCGGCGCTGCGGAGTCGGCGCACAGCTGCTCGCCTCGCTTGTCATGCACGTGGGTGCAGGGGGCGGGGGGATCCTGTGGTGTAACGCTCGGCTTCCAGCCGTCCCCTTCTACGAGCGGGCGGGCTTCACGGTCCGAGGGGAGCCGTGGGATGACCGGGATGCCGGCCCAAGCGTCGCTATGCGGCACGAGGCATTTGATCCAGTGCGCCATCTGCGGACGTGGCTGCCAGAAGGCGATGACGGCCAGGTGGCCGTTGATCTTCGTGACAGCCGGATCGCGGAGGTGTGTCGGCGCTACGGTGTCGCCGAGCTGTCCGTCTTCGGCTCGGTGGCGCGCGGCGACGACACCGACTCCTCGGACGGCGACCCGCTGTATGTACTGGCGCCCGGCGCGACGCTTGGCTTCGAGATCGTCGATCTCCGCTACGAGAACAGGGTTCCGCAACATCGCCGAGCACGCGTACTTCGACGTCGTCTGGTCCATCGTGTGGCGCATCGCCACAACCGCGCGCTACGCGATTCCGGCATGCGTCCATCAGCGGGGCGCTGGCTGCCGCACGTGAGAAGCGGCAGTCCGTCCTGTGGCTGGATGATCTGGAGCGCTACCTGGGTCCGGGCGGGCTGACCGTTCATCACCTGGCCGAGCTTCTCGGTCAGCCCGCTACTCGGACGGACGGGGCCGATCAGCTGGTGGCGGACAGAGTGGTGCTGGCGACGATGCGGGCCCAGGAGCATGCCCGTTTTCGTGGACGGCCCGACGCCTCGGGCGAACGCGCTGGCGGGGAGGGGTCGGCCGCGGGCCGGGAGGTACTGGGCCTTGCGACCGAGATCCGGCTGGCCCGTTCGTGGTCATCTGCGGAACTCGCTCGCGCCGAGCAGCTTCGGGATGATTCGGAGATCGCCTCGGCGTTGGAGCATGCCGATCGGTACGGCATCGCGGAGTACCTGGCGGCCGGACCGGATCTGCTCGCCCGGTGGCTGAACGGCTGGGCGCCGGGCGAGCATCCGCGCGGTGCTGCGCTTGTCGCCGCGGCCGTGGATGCCGGACGGGCGGGCTGCCGGACCGGCGCGCCGCTTTCGGTGCTGCGGGGCCTTCATGAGGGCTATCTGGCGGAACGCGGTGGTGAACGGCTGCGCCCGGAACCCTGGGAGCAGGCTGTCGCCTGGGCCACCGAGACGATCCTGGCCACCGCGAGCCTGCTCGCCAGTGACGGCGAGGACCGCTACAGCAGCTTCGACTATCTCCTGGATGCGGTGGACCTCGACCCCCAGGCGGGTCGCGTCCCAGAGGCCACATGGACGAGCCTGCTGCGCTGGGCCGGGCCCGAGGACGCGGCAGGCATTGGATGGGCTGCATGGGGGCGAGGGCATCCGACCCAGGCAGTCGCCGCCTTCCGCCAGTCTCTCGACGGCGGCTACCCGCCCGCCGCCGCGGGCCTCGCCCACTGCCTCGGCTACCTGTTCCAGGAGAACGAGGCAGCGGACGTCCTGCGTGCAGCTATCGAGGAAGCACGCCACGACTCGACCCGATTCGACCCCGCCGAGATCCACAGTCTGCGCATTGAACTGGCCTGGTGGACCGGGAATGCCGGCCACATCGACGAGGCGCTCCAGCTCGCCGAACAGGAAGCCGCCGACGCATCTGAACACTTCGGGCCAACTCACCTGATCGCCCTGAACAGCCGGCTTGTCCTGGCGCGCTGGGTCGGAAAGGCCGGCGACCCCCAGCGTGCGCTGGAGATCGCCCGCGAGGTCGCTGCCGGCTATCAGCGCGAGCTTGGCGATGACGACCCCGCGACCGCCTCCAGCCGCTTCGAGATCGCGCTCTGGACCGATGCTGCCGGCGACAGGGCCGGAGCGATCCAGCTCCTGCGAGACCTCGAAGCAGACTCCGTTGACCGGTGGGGCGACCACGACAGGCTGACCTACGATGTCCGTCGCTATCTCGCCGGTCTGTCTGCGGCGCAGGGCGACGCCGCGACAGCGTTGCGCCTGGCCGAACAAGTCGCCGCCCACGCGGCCGGAGCATTCGGTGACCGCGATCCTCAATCCCTGATGGCCTGCCTCGACGTCGCCCGGCACACCGGCGATACCGGCCAACCCGCCGAGGCACTCCGCATCGCCCAAGAGGTCTCGTCCATCGCGCACACCGACCTGGGAGGCGACCACCTCGTCGCGCTCGCCAGCCGCTTCGAGATCGCGATCTGGACCGCCGAAACCGGCGACCCGACCCGCGCCGTCGAACTCTGGCAGACGCTCATCGCCGACGCCGCACGGCTGCTCGGACACGCCCACGGCCTGATCCGAGACAGCGAAGCAAACCTCGCCGAACTCCGCGACCACCTGGCCGACCGCCCGCCGAGGGCCTGACCCCCAAGCGGCGCCGGTAGGCCAGAAAGGGTCACGACCACCTCGGCGACAGCAAGCTGGCCGGGCGGGGCGAGGCATCGCGACGGATAGAAGTCCGGTCGGGCGTTACAGTCCCACGAAAGTCGACCTGTGATGGACTGCATGTTTAATATGCTCGGCATCGTGGGCCAACCCATATTGGGTATGAAGTAGGTGCCGCCTCATACTGTCGCATGTGCGACGGATCAGATGGCTTCCGGCCGGCTTTTCAGGTTGTAGTATTGTCGCCACGCCTGGGACGTGCCCGACATTCCGACTGGACGTACCAAAGCCCATGGAAGCCGGGAAGGATTTTCCCCGGGGATAAAGGGTTCAGTCCAGCGGTATACGAACGGGATGTCGATTCAGGAATGACAGTGCGGGCCATATCGGCCCGCCTCACGTGAGACGGGAGCCATGACCATGCGTCTTCAAAAGATCGGCCTCGGCCTCACGACCGTCGCGGCTGCTGCGGGGCTTGCCTTCGGTGGCGCGGCGACGGCGAACGCGGCCACGGTGTCCTCCGCCGCCGCCCTCGGTGCAAGCGCGGACGGTGCGACCGGGCTGTCCACGTCCGTGGGCACGTCGCTGTCGGCGAGTGAGATCGCGCAGGTGACTGCGGCGGTTCAGGCCAAGGACTCGCTCGTCGTGGTCACCAGCGTGCGCAAGAACCCCGACGGCTCCTACCTCGTTGTCGGCACCAAAACCGACGCGACGGTGACCTACCAGGTCAGCGCGGACCTGAAGACCGTCACACAGCTCTCCGGCCCGGGCGCCTAACGCCGTGCCGGATTCGACCGGCTAGGCCCGCGGCCCCTCACCATCCAGAGGATCTTCGACCGACTCAGGGCCGACCACAGGATGACCGACGTCTCCTACTCCACCGTCGCACTACGTCGCACGACGCCGCGACGAGCCACCACCACACCGAGTAATGGCGCGAAGGGGCTGAAGGCCACCGATCGCACTACGTTGATAACGACCGCATTTTCGGATCAATCCCGGTCGGCCAGGGCAAGACCGGCTTGAAGGTCACGAATGATCGTGCCGAGTTGGCCTGACGCGAGGAGCCCGGGTCCGAGCGGGCCTGACCGATTCTCGCCGACAGGCGGGAGGGTTCGCAGGGCGGCCCGGACCTCTGCCGTCGTGTGATCGAGCTGCCAGCGGATCTCGTCCTTGACGGCTTCTGGCCGGCCGGGCGCCGCCAGGCCGGCTGCTTTGGCTGCATACGCGGCGGCGCCCAGTGCATGCGCGCCCATGTGACAGATGGCTACGGCTTGACTGGCGGATCGGGCAGCGGCAGCTGCCGCGGGAGCCTTCACATCACTGGCAGCGACGCCACCGACGAATCGACGGCGGATCTCCTCGGCAGTGTTCAACTCTCCCCGAGCGAACGCCCGGGTCCGGGCGATGGCAGCGCGAGGGCGGTCATCCTTTGGAGCTTCGGCCTCGAACAGCCCCAGAACCCGCTCTGCGCAATCAGCGGCCCACGCGGCGACAAGACGTCTCTCGGCTTCGCTGAGCGTCTGTGGAGATCCCACCACGCTGACTTTACATAGCTGATCAGAAGCGCCGAGCGCCACCTCCCAGCGCGAGCGCCTCGGCGGCAGCTGCCACCCGGAGTGACGAAGCGGCCCGCCAGTGGGCAGATCCTGGTGGCCACCCACAGTCAGCGAACACCAGACCGTGTCATCGAACAGGCCCGCCCTGGCCAAGACCTCAATACACACTCTAGGCGACCTGAACGATCTCGACGGCTCCGTTGGCGACGTGAAGGTCGAAGGTCAGACCGGTGGCCTTGCTGAGCTTCGCCAGCGTTTCGAGCCGTGGCTGCGTCTCGGCAATCTCCAAGCGCGCAACAGCGGGCTGCTTGAGGCCGACCTGCTCGGCGAACGCCCGCTGCGTGAGGCCGTGCTCGACCCGGTATGCGATCACCTGGTTGGCGACCTTCCGGGCGAACGCCAGCGCATCCCACTCCTCGCGGAACTCCGGGTCCTGGCGGTGCTCTTCGATGACCTGGTCGAGGGTCTTGAGCTCCGACAGCTTCATCAGTCCTCCTTCAGGTCGTTGAGCCGTTCCACGGCCAGGGCGACTGCCCGCTTGTACTTCCGCTTGTCATGGTGGCCGATGGCGCCAACGACGACGAGCTTTGCCCCCATCCGCCGGTAGAACGCCCGCCACGGGCTGTCGCCACCTCGGGGACGTAGCTCCCACAGGTGGTCGGCGCCCACGACGGCACTGGTATGTGGGAACGGAAGATCCGTGCCGCGTTCTCGCAGCTTGTCGAGGGCGTTGTCGATCGCTGTGCGCTCGTTGGCGGGGAGCTCGGCCAACTCGTCGACCGCATCAGGGTGGACCACGACGTCCCAGGACATGCAACCATGATAACGACCACGTTATTACCGTTGTGCCGGGACCTCAACCCCTGCCAGCACGGTCAGCGTCGTGAGTCCGCCCACGCGCCCACCCGGCCGCGGGGGGTAACGGGGCGGTCGTCACACGGCTGAGGGTGTCCCGCTGCGCGGCCTTCGGCTTGGCCTCGCCCTCGCGCAGGCCGCCTACGCCGGCCGTGTCGTCCTGCGGGCCACCGCCCGCCGGCCGGCGACGTCCCGCCGCCCCGTACTTCATCGGCGCGCTGCGTGGCCTCGACCGCTGGTGGACAGCCTCCGCGCCGAACGCAGCACCTCCGCCGGCCCGCCGTCCACAGCGAGTTGTCGGCTGCTGAACAGGCCGACGACCGACAGGTCGGCTGCGGGCGCCACGAGCGACGCTACCCACATCGGAACACCGAGACGTAGCCCGAGCGCGAGGACGTTCCTGACCCGCAGCAGAAGGTCAACGCGACCACGACGCTGACGATCACAGTCACGAGACGGGCCGGAGCGCCCGAGGCAGCCAGGTATACGGAACGCCTGTTCGATTCGATAAACGATGTTCTGGTTGGCGCGCTCACGGGGCATCGTCCCTGGTCAGGGCCCGGGTAGCGACCGGCCGCACGGAAATTTCAGGGCCCGCAACCAAGATCAATCGGTTCGTATGCTGGTACACATGGTCCACCGCGCTGCGTCACGAACCATTTGACCTGGGCATATAGATTGGATCTATCGATTTGCGCGGCCGGCGCGCCGACCGATGGGCTGGTCAGACGCCCGGCTCGGTGGTTCGAGTCCCAGTTGGCTTCGACGCAAGCGGCTACCTACGGTCGCGACGGGGCCAGCGCTCGGCGCCATCCGGATCATGATCCTGTGCGCCTATGGCCCGGGGCGGCTGACCCGGACGCTCGGCCCTACGCGGCTGGGGCGGCGCTGTTGCATTGCGAGGACGCGGCGTACGCCGGGGGTCTCCGCGACCGCGGTCAGACGGCGCGTGCGAGCTCGGTGAACGCCGCAGCGAGCCGAAGGCGGAGCATCAGGTGCGGCAGACCGTGGGCGGGGCGGACGTGCTCGGGTTGGGTCGCCCGACGTCGCCGCGCTGGCCGCGGCGCTGGACCGCGCGCTACAGCCGCACGGGATGAGGAATCCCGACACCAGCGTAGACGTCGTGGAGCAGATCCCCCGGCACGCCTCGACCGGCAAGCTCAAGCGGTTCATCTCGTTGCACGGCTCCTGATGGACGGGTTCTCCTGCACCAGGGCGTTCGGTTCCATGCAGGGTGAACCGCCGGCGACGGGAGCGGAGCCGACGGCCCACTGGGTGTCACTCACGTGACCTTCACCCGGCCCTGACCACGACGGGCAGCCGCCCGCCGCGTGGCCGGTACGCAGCTCAGCCGGTCGGCCGCAGGTCCGCGCAGCCGGACCCGTCTGGCAGCAGCGGGCGCAGACTCACCCGCCACTTCCTGCCACCCGACGTCCACGGGGTGGTGGTCGCGGCCGTGCGCGCCGCGGCCAGCAGCCTCGTCGCTTCGTCACCGCGGGCCGTCACGCAGCTCAGATCAGCGCCTCCACGGCTCCGGCACAGGCCGCGGTCACGAGAAGCAGAGGAACGAGGCCCGCCGCCAGACGGACGCCCCGGGTCACCATGCCCATGGCGCCCTATGTAGCACCACGGCAGCAGCGACCCCGATCACTGCCCCATCGCGATCACTGCCCCGTCGAGTACGGCGTCTCGGTCACTGGTTACCTCCTGCGGCCGGCCGGTTCAGATCCTCATGCTTCCGCCAGGCAGCCTGTGGCCGGGCCTCCCGTCAGCGGCGACTTATGACTTATGACGCTGGTAGTAGCGGGCCACGCGGGCACGGTTGCCGCAGCGGCTGGCCGAACACCAGCGGCGCCGGGGGTGCGCGGGCAGGAACAGCAAGACGCAGTCCTCTGCCGCGCAGGCCCGCACCAGGGCGATGGTCTGAGGGTTGGTGAGCAGGTCGGCGGCGGCCTCGGCGAGTTCGGCCGCCAGGCGCGCGCCGAGTGACCCGGCGCGCCGGGGGGTCGAGGTGACGGCGGTGCCGTCCCAGCCGAGTTCGCGGTAGGCCGGTGCGTCACCCAACGCCGAACTGAGCGCGTGTAGCGCCGCCCGGGGCGGGCACTCGCCGCGCCGGGCGTGGT
This sequence comes from Frankia sp. RB5, assembly GCF_059816245.1. Taxonomy (NCBI): domain Bacteria; kingdom Bacillati; phylum Actinomycetota; class Actinomycetes; order Frankiales; family Frankiaceae; genus Frankia; species Frankia sp. RB5. The sequence goes on along the minus strand of NZ_JCBATA010000089.1, from coordinate 13,505 downwards.
CGATGGCCGTTGCGGAGTGCTCGCGGACGGCGTGCACGGCAGCGAGATCAGCCTCGGTGGGCGCCGTCACGGGCACCGGGGTGAGGAGGCGGTAGGCCTGGATGCCCAGCCACGCCTGGAGCCCGGCCGGGGTGGACAGCAGGTCCATCGGTCCGGCGGCGGTGTGTGGGCGGGTGTTGACCAGATCGAGGATGAGCGGCTCGCCGGTCAGCGGGAAGTCGACGTCGAGCATGCCTAATGCTACATCGACCTCTTGACATGTTAGTGAGCGATCGGCTACGACTAATGGAAACCTGCCATGAGGAGGCATGTGACATGACAGTCGCGCCGGTTCCACGGGTGGAACACCGCTTCGTCGACGTGGCGGGCGTCCAGGTCTTCTACCGCGCGACCGGGCCAGCCAACGCGCCCACGATGATGCTGCTGCACGGCTTCCCGTCGGCGTCGCACCAGTTCCGCCGGCTGATGGACGCCCTCGGCACCGGATACCGGCTGATCGCGCCCGACTACCCTGGCTTCGGCCACACGGAGGCGCCCGACGGGTTCACCTACTCCTTCGAGGCGCTGGCCGACATCATCGAAGGCTTCGTTCGGAAGCTGGGCCTACGCCGGTTCGTGCTCTACGCGTTCGACTTCGGCGGTCCGGTCGGTTTCCGCCTGGCTACCCGCCATCCAGACTGGATCGCCGGTCTGGTGATCCAGAACGCGAACGCGTACGACGAGGGCCTGAGCCCGATCGCCCGCGAGCTGATCGCCAACCGGCCCGGTGTCGACGGCGCGGAGGAACGCGTCCGCGCCATCCTCACGTTGCCGGTCACCCGGAGCCAGTACGACGGCGGTGTGACCGACCCCGCCCTGATCGCTCCGGACGGCTGGACCCTCGACCAGCACTTCCTGGACCGGCCGGGACGTAAGGACGCGCAGGTCGACCTGACGCTGGACTACCACTCCAACGTGACCCGGTATCCCACCTGGCAGACGTACCTGCGTACCCACCAGCCGCCAAGCCTCGTCGTGTGGGGCCGCAACGACGCGTTCTTCACCGAGGCAGGTGCCCACGCCTACCGACGCGACCTGCCCGACGCTGAATTGCACCTGTTCGACACCGGCCACTTCGCCCTGGAGGAAAAGCTCCCCGAGATCGCTCCGCTGATCGCCGGCTTTCTCGACCGTGTCTGGCCGGTTGCTCCGATGAAGATCGCCGTCATCGGAGCGACCGGCCAGCTCGGCCGCGTCGTCGCTGCCGAAGCGACCGCCCGCGGCCACCACGTCACGCCGCTGCACCGCGACGCAGTCGACGTGACCGACCCGGTGTCCGTCACAGCCGCCGTCTCCGGGCACGACGCCGTCGTCGTCGCCGTCAAGGGGCCGGACCGACTGGTTCCCCGTGGCGCCCAGGCACTGCTCGACGCCCTGCCGGCCGCTGGCGTCGATCGGCTTGTCTTCCTGGGCGGTGGCGGGAGCCTCGAGTACGCGCCTGGCCTGCGGTTCGTCGACGGCCCCGACTTCCCTGCCCAGTACGTCCAGACCGCCCGCGACCAGGCCGAGGCTCTGGACATCCTGCGTGCGGCCAGCACCGCCGTGCGGTGGTCCTACGTCAGCCCGCCGCCGATCCACCTCGTCCCCGGAGACAGGACCGGCACCTACCGCACCGCCGCCGGCGACACCCCGATCGTCGACGCCAGCGGCGACAGTCGCGTCACCACCGGCGACTACGCGTCGGCCGTCCTCGACGCGCTGGAGAGCGGATCGTTCGTCCAGCAGCGGTTCACCGTCGGGTACTAGCCCGCCCATGAAACGGTCTCGGCTTCTGCTGGTCCTGGCCGCGCTGGCGGCACTCGGACCACTGTCAGTGGACATGTACCTTCCCGGGCTTCCCGCACTGTCCGCGGATCTGTCCTCGGGGACATCCAGCGCCCAGCTCACGCTTACCGCCTGCCTGGTCGGCCTGGCGGCGGGGCAGGCGGTGGCGGGACCGCTAAGCGACGCACACGGCCGCCGCCCACCTCTGCTCGCCGGCCTGGCGCTGTATACGGCGTCCACTGCGTTGTGCGCCGCGGCACCATCGGTCGAAACACTGATCGCGGCGCGGCTGGTACAGGGGGCGGCTGGCGGCGCCGCGATCGTGATCGGCCGGGCCGTCGTCCGTGACCTGTATGAGGGCGCCGCCGTGGCGCGGGTGTTCTCCGTGCTCATGCAGATCACCGGGGCCGCCCCGATCATCGCTCCGCTGGTCGGCGGGCAGGTGCTACGGCTCACCTCCTGGCGGGGGGTGTTCGTGGCCATCGCCATGCTGGGAGCGCTGCTCCTGCTCGCCACACTGCGCTGGACCGAGGAGACCCTGCCGCGTAACCTGCGGCGCGCCGGAGGCCTGGGTGAGACGGTCCGCAGCTTCGCCGCTCTTGTCGCCGACCGCGCCTTCGTCATGCCAGCGCTGGCCGGCGGTCTCGCGTTCGCGGCGATGTTCGTCTACATCGCCGGTGCCACGTTCGTCCTCCAGGAGCTCCACGGCCTGTCGGCCCAGTGGTTCAGCGTCGTGTTCGCCCTCAACGGCCTGGGCATCGTCGTCGCCGGTCGACTCGGTAGTCGCCTGCCCGCCCGGCGGCAGCTCACCGTCGGGGCGACCGTCTCCCTCGTGGGCGCGCTCGCGCTGCTCCCGGTCGCTGGGTTCGGTTGGAGCCTGGCCCTCCTGCTACCGGCGTTGGCGCTGGTAGTCGCGGGAGTGGGGCTCAGCATGCCAGGCAGCGCCGCCCTCGCTGTCGCCGGAGCGCCGCGGGCGATGGCCGGAAGCGCGTCCGCCCTGCTCGGTCTCAGCCAGTTCGCCATCGGCGGGTTCGCCGCGCCGCTGGCCGGCGGGTGGGGTTCGCGGGACGCCCTGCCGATGGCGGTGATCATCGCAGTTCTGTCCACCGCGGCCGCTGCGATGTCGCTTCTGTCTCCCGGTGGTCCCCTGGCCTCCGCCGGGTCCTCGTCCCCCGCCGGACCGGCGTTCCCCGGTGAGCCCGTGTTCCAAGACCAGTCCGTGTCCTCCGGCGAGTCGGGTGAGTCGGTTGATATGCCGACGGATGCCGCCGAGGGACGGCCGGCGGTGGCAGGGCTATCTGACCCGAGACCCGCGAGCCCTTTTCTCGCCGCTCCGGTCCAGCCCTCGGAACACCATCGAGTCGATTCCTAAATGAAAATCCTAGGTGCGTGATTAGGATCGGCAGACGTCGGCGGACAAATGTGGACGGGTATCCGACGATCCTTCAATCTTCGGGTTACCGGACGTGACCACTTGACCAGCGGCACTGACCCCGAATCCGCCTCGGGTTTACACGCCCGCCCCAGGTGACGGTGGACCGGCGCCGGGAACGTCCCACGCCTCGGCCGGTCCGTGGATGTGACTGTCGGCAGGACGGGCTGGGGTGCCCAGAACCGCCAGGTATACGGAACGCATGTTCGGTTTGGTGGGCGATGTTGCGGTCGGCGCGGCCACTAGGCATCGTCCCTGGTCAGAGCCCGCGAGGCGACCGGCGGGATGGTGATTTCAGGGCCAGCAACCAAGATCAATCGGTTCGGATGCTGGTACACATGGTCCACCACGTTGCGTAGTTAGCATCTGACCTGGTCAAATAGGTTTTATCTATCAATCGGCATGATTGCCGGTGTCTGCAGATGCAGGTCAGCAGGCACGGAGGCCCGGTTCGTACAATGCAGGGGCTTCCGAATGGACTCGTTCGGCGGTGACTGTCGGTCCTTGATGTCTTCGGGGTCCGAGGCTCGGTGCCAACAATGCCGGGGCTCCTCGCCGATCACCCTTGGTGGTGGCTGCCGGTCTGTCCAGACAGTGCGACAGAGTCGTTGTGCCTACAGTCTCACGGCCGCTCGGGCCGTTCGGGCCAGTTCTCCGACGAGTCGCCAGGTACGCAGCCGGTCCTCGTCGGTGCGGAAGGCGGCGGGGGAGATGCGTACGTCGGTGGCTCCGGCGTCCAGGTATTGTTGGATCCCGGCGGCGATGGTGTCCTCGTCACCGATCAGGGCGACGTCGGCGGGGTGGACCGCGCCCTCCCGGTCCAGCACGGCGCGGTAGGAGGGGACGTTGCCGTAGGGGGCGAGGGCCCGTTCCGCGTGGGCGCGGGTTTCCGCGATATCGGCGGTGACGGCGGCGGGGACACCGACCGCGATGGTGGGGTCGGGACGACCGGCGGCGCGTGCCGCCTCGACGATGGTGGGGACGATCGACTCGGCGAGGGTGCGCGGTCCTGCCAGGTAGGGCAGCGTTCCGTCGGCCAGTTCGCCCGCGGCGCGCAGGGCCTGGGGTCCCATGGCCGCGACGAGCAGCGGGATCGCAGGGGTGATGCCGGTCCGCGGACCCGTGGGCGACGTCGTGGGTAGGCGGGCGGTGACGGTCGGGCCCTGGACGTCGGCGGCACCGGTCTCGAACACCGAGCGCAGGATGCGGAGATAGTCGCGCAGGTGGCGGATGGGCCGCTCGAACGGGACGCCGAAGGCGTCCTCGACTGCGGCCTGGGTTCCCAGGCCGATGCCGAGGTGGAAACGGCCGTCGGTGGCGATCTGCGCAGTCCTGGCCTGGGCGGCGGTCACGACGGGATGGCGCGGGTACATCGGTACTGCCGCGGTGCCGATCCCGATGCCGGGGACCTCCCGTCCGACGAGGGCGGACACGGTGATCGCGTCGATGTCGAGGCCCTGGGAGAACCAGATGGTGTCGACGCCGGCATCCGCCGCCTCATGGGCGCGTCCCAGGATGACACGCAACGTGTCGCCGATGGGGGTTGCTCCTGTGTGCAGCGAGATCCCGATGCCCATGAAAAACCGACTCCTTCGATGACGCGTCGCGAATCCGAACATCATTCCGGACGCTCGAGGACGCTCCACTATTCCTGGCCTTCCCGGGATCGAGAAGGCGTTAACTGACGTCCTCCGCGGAAAGACCGACCGCTGCCCGACGTGTCCGATGTCCGCGTGGGGCGGCGCTCGCCGGAACTCCTCTCGCTGGAACCCCTCAGACAGCCGCCGCGGGCTTTCGGACGTTGAGGGCAAGGATCGCGACCAGGTTCACCGCCGCGAGGAAGGCCGCCACCACGATGAAGGCGGTGGCGATGCCATGGGCCATGGCCTGATGCGCCTGAGCCGCTGGAGCCACCCCGGCCGTGGAGTTGCGGAGCGACGTGCTGTAGACCGTCGTCAGCACGGCGACTCCCAACGAGAGACCGAGCTGCTGGAAGCATTGCAGGAGCCCGGATGCCGAGCCGGTGTCCCGCGGCGGCAGACCCGCAAGAATGAGCAGTCGGTGGACAGTTCGGGTGCGACGTGGCTGTAGGCGCTGAGGGTCAGGCTGATCTGCGAGTGGCCCATGATCTCCATGACGACGGCGGATGAACGCCCTGGGCGAGGAGCAGGCTCGCCATGGTGTGGCGCGCGTCGTGGAGACGGGCGGACCGGACGTCCGCCGCTTTCAGGAGGTTCTTCCACGCCCGGTGATCGGCGTTGGGGCCGAGGGGGTGGCCGGTGGGCTGCGTGAAGACGAGCCCGTTGCCGGCCGCCTCTGCCTCCTGCTGCTGGGCCGTGCGGTGCGTGCGCAGGTCGGCCGCCAGGCCAGGCGGGAGGACGATGGTTCGCCGGCCCGCCCGGGACTTCGGGTGGACGATGACGAGTCCGCCGCCGGTACGTCGCGGGCATCGACGAGGAAGGCCGCAGGGCGAGCAGGTCGTCGACGTCCCGGTACGACAGGGCGAACCGCAGGTACCACCGAACCGCCAGGACGATCACCTCCGGCGGGAACCGGAACCCCGCGACTCCGATGTCGGGACCGGTGGGCAGGCACGACGTCGACGCATCACTCGATCATGACCGGCCGGCGGTCGCGGGACAGCGGACTCCGCCGATGCAACAGAGCGGTCAGGACGCCGTCCGGCCAGTCGGCTGCGGGGCCCGCCGGCCCCGCAGCCGAGCGGGCTAAGCCGCGATCGGGGTGTAGTGCGCGGCGTCATCCCCTTCGATGGCGTAGCTGTTCCGGCCGTCCAGTCCGGTGGGCACTCCGCCGGCGACCGTGACCCGGTGCAGCAGCCGCGGGAGGTCGCCGTAGTCGTCCACGGCGTAGTGCTGGGTGATCCGGTTGTCGAAGAAGGCGAGGTCGCCGGGTGCCCACGTCCACCGGACGGTGTTCTCCGGCCGAGTGACGTAGGTCTGCAGCAGGCGGAGCAGATCGCGTGACTCGGTGTTCGACAGGCCGACTATCCGCTGTGCGAAGCCGCCTATGAACAGGGCTCGCTCACCCGTCTCGGGATGGACCCGGACCACGGGATGCGCGGTCCGGTACTTCCGGGAGACGAAGACCTCGCGAAAAGCCTTCGTCTGCGCCGTCTGGGCCGGTGGGATCGCGTAGTCGTAGTCGTTCGTGTGCTCGGCCCAGAGCCCGTCAGCCAGGTCGCGCAGGGGGTCCGGGAGATCACGGTAGGCCGTCGCCGTGTTGGCGATGAGGGTGTCGCCGCCGAACGGGGGGACGGTGATGCTGCGCAGCGTACTGGCGGACGGCGGGCTCACCACGAAGGTCACGTCGGTGTGCCAGTTGTTGGCGCGGCCCTCGGTCGAGTCCACGCGCAGCACGTTCGGGCTGCCCTCCAGGGAGGGGACGGTAGGGTGCGCCCTGGTGAGTTCGCCGAAGCGGGCGGCGAATCGCTGCTGCCCCTCGTCGTCGAGTTCCTGGCCCCGGAAGAACAGCGCCTTGTGTTCAAGCAGTGCCTTCCGGACGGCGGCAACGGTCTCGCCGTCGAGGTCGATGCGCAGGTCGAGGCCTGCCACCTCGGCGCCGATCCGTCCGGTTACCTTGCGTACGCGCAGATCCGTACTGATGACTGCCATGGTTGGCTCCTTGGCTCACTTGGGGTCGCTTGGCGGGATCAGTGGAGGGGATGAGGGCTGGCCAGCTCGGCCGCATGCCGTCGATGCCGTCCGATCCCTCACCGGTGCGAGGACCCGGACCGGCACTGGGTGACGTCGAGACGGCCGCGATCCGATGCTGAGGTGCGGCTGTCGCGAACGGGCCTGCCGCCATTGCGTGGCTACCGCCGGCTGAAGACCGGAAGTGACGGGAGCAGGCCGCGACGCGGTGCCACGGCTGACCCGGACAGACCTGGCCCGGGCATCAGGCGGATGGCGGATGGCGGATGGCGGGAGATCGAACGCTGCCCGGAACTGTCAGGGTCACCACGCCGCTATCCCTGTCGCGACGTCATGGTTACGCCTGTTGACGCGGAGGTCAACAATTGGCACTCACACGAAAATAATTCCCCACTTCAGCGTAGTGGAACCAATACCCTGAGTGGGAGACCAAGAATACACGCCCGAAGCTGGCGACAACCCTTGACAGACGCCTTCTTCACCAAGATAGTGAGCAACGTGATCGGGGCGGAACTGTCTACTCGGCGGCCCGTGGACCATGTCCACGTCGCCAGCGCTTTGTGTTGCCGCTGAAGCTGTGCCTGCGTCGGCGGTCCGTCGCGAGCAGGTAACGGCATCGGAGTACGGCCCTCCACGGCCGAAGATTCCGGGGGTCGTTCCCTGACGCGCCGCAGCCTGCCGCCGCAATCGTAGAGAAAAACTTCGTCCGGCACGCTTCCCGGAAATTTCCGGCGACGCCACCGGAATCTTTATCGCGGGATCCCGTGACTGCGCGGTCGACCCTGGCCGGTCGCGCCTCCACGCACCACTCCCCACACTCATTCTCACCTCCTGCGGAATCGGGTTTCTGCGGCTTTTTCACCAGGCTTCCGCATGCCCACCGGGGCAGGCATGGGAAGGGATTCTTCCGCCTCCTGGCGTGAGAATCCACCACCAGGCTGAACGCTCATCTCCAAAAATCTGAACATCCTAGAGGACATACCACGATGCATCGCAGGATCCGACAGAAGTCGAAGCTGCTCACAACCACGGCCACCCTTGCTGTGGCGGCCCTCCTGGCCTCCGCCTGCGGCAACGACAGCAGTGGCAGCAGCGGCGGTTCGAAGGACGAGCGGACGACCCTGCGGTACCAGGGCAGCGTCGGCCAGGTCACGTTGCCCGAGCTGGCCGCCGATCTCGGTTACCTCGGCCCGGTCAAACTCGAGTGGATCGGCAACACCATCAGCGGCCCGCAGGACATCCAGGCGGCCACCACCGGCGACACCGACTTCGGCGGGGCCTTCAACGGCGCAATCATCAAGCTCATCTCCGCAGGCGCGCCGATCAAGTCGGTCATCAGCTACTACGGGGTCGACAAGGACCAGTACAGCGGCTATTACGTACTCGAGGACAGTCCCATCAGGTCGGCCCGGGACCTGATCGGCAAAAAAGTCGGCATGAACACGCTCGGCGCGCACCTCGAGGCCGTCCTGGACGCCTACCTGAAGAAAGAGGGCCTCAGCTCGGGCGACATCGACAAGGTCGTGCCGACCGTGGTTCCACCGGTCAATACCGAGCAGGCGCTGCGCGCCGGGCAGATCGAGGTGGGCGCTCTCGGCGGCATCCTCCGGGACAAGGCACTCGAACGCGGTGGCATCCGCCCGCTCTTCTCCGACTACGACCTCTACGGCACGTTCGCGGCCGGAAGCTACGTGCTGCGGACGGACTTCATCAAGAAGAACCCGACGACCGTCACGCACTTCGTCGAAGGTGTCGCGCGGGCCCTCGAGTGGGCGAAGAGCCATTCGCGTGACGAGGTCGTCGCCCGGTTCACGCAGATCATCGACAAGCGGAACCGCAAGGAGGACAAGACCGCGATCAAGTTCTGGAAGAGCTACGGCGTCCCGGACAAGGGTGGGCTCATCACGGACGAGAACTTCACTCGTTGGATCGACTTCCTGCGCGATGACGGCCAGCTCAAGAAGGATGTCAAGCCGGCCGACCTGTATACGAACGAGTTCAACCCGTTCCGGCCCGGCGGGCCCGACGCCGGTAGATGAGCGGCGCCACACGCCCGGCGTCCAGAGCGAGGATACCGATCATGAGCACCATCAAGTTCGACCGTGTGACCAAGCGGTTCGCAGTACGCGCCGACTCCAGATCGCGCGGCACGAAGGCCGCTTTCACCGCACTGTCCGAGGTCGACCTCACCATTCGCAGCGGGGAGTTCCTCGTCCTGGTCGGCCCGAGCGGATGTGGCAAGTCGACGCTGCTCGACCTGGTCGGCGGGCTGTCCAGGCCGAGTAGCGGCCAGGTCCTGGTGGACGGCGTTCCGGTCACCGGGCCCGGCCTGGACCGAGGAATCGTGTTCCAGCAGTACGCCCTGCTGCCGTGGCGCACCGCGCTCGGGAACATCGAGTTCGGCCTGGAGGCGAAGCGGGTCCCGCGCTCCGAGCGAAGGGCGCGGGCCCGGGAGTACCTGGATCTCGTCGGGCTCACCGGGTTCGAGCGCCACTACCCGCACGAGCTGTCCGGCGGGATGAAGCAGCGGGTCGCGATCGCCCGCAGCCTGGCATATGACCCCGCCGTCCTGCTGATGGACGAACCGTTCGCCGCGCTGGACGCCCAGACGCGGGAGGCGCTGCAGGACGAGCTGCTGCGCATCTGGGCGAAGACCCGCAAGACCGTCCTGTTCATCACGCACTCCATCGAAGAGGCGATCTACCTGGGGCAGCGGGTGGCCATCATGACATCACGGCCGGGTCGGATCAAGGCAATCGTGGACACTCCGCCCGTCGAGGAACTGGGCGGCGATCCGCGGTCGGCCCCCGAGTTCGTGCGTCACCGGCACCTGGTGTGGGAGCTGCTCCACGACGAGGTCGCCAGGGCGCAGGAGGCGGAACGCCGGGGAACGGAACCGCGCGAGCGGGAGGCAACGCCGCAGGATCCCGTCCCGGCTGTGGCCGGCCACGATGTCGCCGCTGGGGGGAGTGACTTCCCGGAGGCCGGAGCGGGTGCGCTGTCCGGGGGGAACGTGTCGTTCAGGAAGAAGGTGAGCAGCGTTGGCAGTCATCGATGATGCGCGTGACCTGGCCGTGGATGTGGGCGACGACCGGATCCAGTCGCGTGGCGCCCGGGCCTGGGCAGCGCCGCTGCGCGTCGCCGGCACCATCTTCCGTCGCACCGTCGCGATCGCGGTGCTGCTGGTCGCCTGGGAGGTCCTTCCGCGTGCCGGCGTCGTCGACCGGGTGTTCCTGCCGCCGTTCTCGGAAGTGATCGACAAATGGTGGGAGATGCTCCGCGACGGCGACATCCTGGCGCACACGGAAGCCAGCATGAAACGTACCGGATCCGGTTTCGCCCTTGCCGTGGTGATAGCTCTCCCGCTGGGCCTGGTCATCGGCTGGTTCCCGCTCGCGGCCGAGATCCTCAGCCCGCTGCTGGAGCTTTTCCGCAACACCGCCCCGCTGGCCCTGCTCCCGGTGTTCATCCTGATTCTCGGCCTGGGCGAGTCCTCCAAGATCGGTATCGTCACCTACGCCTGCGTCTGGCCGATCCTCCTGAACACGATCAGCGGCGTCCGGAACGTCGACCCGCTTCTGATCAAGTCCGCCAGGTCGATGGGACTGTCGTCGCCACGGCTGTTCCAGAAGGTGATCCTTCCTGCCGCGGTACCCACGGTGTTCACCGGTATCCGGCTGGCCGGGGCCTTCGCGATCGTCGTCCTCATCGCTGCCGAGCTGGTGGGCGCGAAGGCCGGACTGGGCTACCTGATCAATTATGCGCAGTCCAACTTCGCCATCCAGGAGATGTACGCCGGGATCATCACTATCTCGATGATCGGCGTGGGGATCAACCAGCTGCTGCTGGCCGTCGAGCGGCGGTTCTCGCGCTGGCGCGCCACACCCGGCTCGTGACCGCCCGCGCCGGCGCTACCGGCCTGCGACAGCTGACCGGCCTGCGACAGCTGACCGGCGTGCGCCCGGCTGGCCGGTCCCGCCCGGCCGAGACACCGACCCCGCCCGGCCGACCGAGCCACTGAGAATCGAGAGAAGAATGAGCGCCCAGCCTCGCCAGATACACCTCAACGCGTTCCTGATGCACGTCGGCCACCACGAGGCAGCCTGGCGGCACCCGGCGACCAATCCGGAGAACGACAGCGTCGACCATTACGTCGGCCTCGCGCAACTTGCTGAGCGGGGGAAACTCGACTCGATTTTCCTGGCGGACGGACTCGCCCTGTGGAACAACGTCAGGTACAACTTCAGCGGCCGTTTCGAGCCACTGACGCTCCTGTCCGCCCTCGCCATGGCGACCAGCCGCATCGGGCTGATCGCCACCGTGTCCACGACGTATAACGAGCCGTTCCACGTGGCCCGGAAGTTCGCCTCCGTGGACCACCTCAGCCGTGGCCGGGCCGGTTGGAACATCGTGACCTCCTCCCAGGAGGGCGAGGCGCGCAACTTCAGCCAGGAGAAACATCTCGACCACCACAGCCGCTACCAGCGGGCCGCGGAGTTCCTGGACGTGACGCGCGCGCTGTGGGACAGCTGGCAGGACGACGCGCTGGTATACGATCGGAATTCGGGTGTCTATGCCGAGACGGACCTGATCCGACCGGTCAACCACACCGGACAGCACTTCTCCGTCGCCGGGCCGCTGAACGTCCCCCGCAGCCCACAGGGCCATCCGCTGCTTGTGCAGGCCGGCTCGTCGGAGGACGGCCGGGAGTTCGCCGCGCGGTACGCGGAGGCGGTCTTCACGGCGCAGCAGACGCTGGCCGACGGCCAGGCGTTCTACGCCGACGTGAAGAACCGGGCCGGCCACCATGGCCGCTCGCCCGAGGAGATCAAGATCCTGCCCGGGATCGCCCCGATCCTGGGCGGCACCGAGGCGGAGGCGAAGCGGCGCGAAGCCGAGCTGAACGACCTGATCGTGCCCGAGTACGGACTCAGCCAGCTGTCGAAGATGGTCGGAATCGACCTGTTCGACCACCCGCTGGACGGCCCGCTGCCGGCAGATCTCCCGACGGTCGACGACATCAACGGCAATAAGAGCCGCTTCTCCCTGGTCATCGAGTTGGCCCGCCGGGAGCGCCTCACCATCCGCCAGCTGCTGACCCGGTTGGCTGCCGGTCGCGGCCACCGGGTCTTCACCGGCACCCCGGAACAGGTCGCCGACCAGCTCGAACTCTGGTTCACCAGCGGAGCGGCGGACGGCTTCAACGTGATGCCGCCCTATCTGCCCGGGGCACTGACCGACTTCGTCGACCAGGTGGTCCCGATCCTGCAGCAGCGGGGGCTGTTCCGGACGGAGTACGAGGGCAGGACGCTGCGCGAACACTACGGGCTGGCCCGGCCGTCCGCCCGGCCCGTTGCCGGCACCGCTGTCCGGGCCGGCGTCCCGCGGTGACCGGCGGGCCGCAGTGACCGGCGGGGCAGCGATCCGCGGGGCGGTGACCGGTGGGGCAGCGACCGGTGCTGCGGTGACCGGCGGGGCGCGGCGTCGACCGCGGTCGGTGGCAGTCCCCGCCGAGTGCGACGTCCTGGTACTCGGGGGCGGTCCGGCGGGGACCTGGGCGGCGCTGGGAGCGGCGAGTTCCGGCGCACGTGTCACGCTCGTGGACAAGGGTTACTGCGGGACCAGCGGCTCGACTGCGGCCGCCGGAAACAACCTCTGGCTCCTGCCACCGGACGGGCCGGCCCGGACGGAAGCCGTCGCCGCCCGGGAGGTCGCCGGCGGTCATCTCACGGACCGGTGGTGGATGTCCCGTGCCCTGGACCGGACGTGGGACGCCGTCGGGCAGCTGGCCGACGCCTGCGGAAGCGTGGTGGACGTCGCCGGACTGCGGGTGGCGTTCCTCGGGCTGATCGAGCTCTCGGGCCGGATGGACCTGGACGAGCGTGCCTACGCGCGGCTGATGCGCCTCGAACCGGGTGGCGTGGACGTCCTCATCACCCACGACGGCCCGTACGGGATGTCACGTGACCTGCGAGGAGGCGTGCAGGGCTCGGCGAAGCTGACCCGGCTCCTCGAACACCTGCAGCCACGCCTGCACGTCAGCGGTCACTACCACCACCTCAATGGCCCCCGCGTCTACGGCCGCACCACCTCCTACGCGCTCGCCCAGCTGGTCCGTCCCAAGGTCACCCGCTGGGAGCCGGAGACGACCAATCCCGAGCAGCGGGTGACGGCCGGCAGCGTCGGCCTGTTGGACACCGGGATCGGCGACTTCACCTACCTCGACGACGACTGGCTCGCCGAGGTGCGCGGCGACGCGCTCGACCTCACCGCACTGGTCGCCGCCGCCTGCTGACATCCCTCGTTCCGGTCAGGAGGGTGCCGCGATGGTGATCAGAGCGTCCGTCAGCCGCTGGAGGTGGGCGGCGGTGGACTGCACCGCCGGCGAGATCGAGCGTGTGCGGCGGCTGCTCGACGATGTCCTGGGGATCGGCGGCCTGTTCGTGCCGCGGCTTGGGGAGACCACCGCCGGATGAGGGTCACGGCTGGTCGGGCCGGAGGGCGTTCGTCCACCGGGGGAGCATGGAGGAGATTCTCGGAGCCGTGTCTGGTCGCGATCTTTCTCGGCGGTTCTATGAGCAGGCGGTTCGGCCGCTGAT
>NZ_JCBATA010000088.1:0-27970 GCF_059816245.1 Frankia sp. RB5 | reverse complement strand
TCGGCGGGCAGCGCGGCGAGCGCGCCGGCCGACCTGCCGCCCGCGCGCCTCGCCGGCCTGCTCGACGCGCTGGGCGCCACCAGCCCGGCGGCCCGTCTGCTCCTCGCCGACCTGCGCGCCCGGCTCGGCGAGCACGACGCCGCGCGGGCGCTGCTCGACCGGCTCGAGGCCGACGACCCGCGCTCCTGGCGGGTGGCCTGGCAGCGCGGCGTGCTGCAGCTCGCCACCGGGGAGGCGGCCGCGGCGGTCCGCTCCTTCGAGCGGGTCTACGACGAGGTGCCCGGGGAGATCGCGCCGAAGCTGGCGCTCGGGTGCGCCGCCGAGGCGGCCGGCGACGCGACCGGCGCGGCGCGGTACTACCAGCTGGTCGCCGACGCCGACCCGGGCCTCACCGGGGCGGCGTTCGCGCTGGCCCGGGTCCGCGCCGCCGACGGGGACCGCGACGGCGCGGCCGCGGCGCTGCGGCGGGTTGCCCCGTCGTCGCCGAGGGGTGTCGAGGCGCGGGTGCTGCTGGTGCGGGTGCTCGGCACCGACGGGCCGGCGGCGCCGGATCTCGCGGGCCTCACCGCCGCGTCGGCGGTGCTCGCCGAGCTGGAGGCCGACGCGGTCCTCGACCCGGCGGCGCGCGCGGCGCTGGCCAGGGATCTGCTCGCCGGGGCGCTGGCGCTGGTCACCGCCGGGTCGGCGGCCGAGGACCCGGCGGTGACGGTCGCGGGAGTGCCGCTGCGGCCCGCGGCGCTGCGCGGCGGCCTGGAACGCGCCTACCGGACGCTGGCCCGCCACGCGGCGACACCCCAGGATCGCCACGCCCTGGTCGACCTCGCCAACGGCGTCCGCCCCCGGACGCTGTTCTAGCCGGCCGCTGTCCAGCCAGCCACCCGTTATCATGGTCCCTTCCCGGCCCGGGGCCCCGCGCGCCGCTCGCGAGGGCGCCCGGTCCGTCCTGCGAGCAGGGCTCGACGAGGCGAGGCAGCGGCGATGGCGGATCCGAGCGCCCGGATGCTGCGGTTGCTGTCGCCGCTGCTCGACGACGAGGAGGCCGTCGCCCTCGGCGGCCGCTGGTATCTGCTGGCCTTCGACGCCGACCGGGACGACTGGCGCACCTTCCGGGTCGGCCGGGCGGGTCGCCCGCACGGTCGGCGGATGGGGCACCGTCGAGGAGGTCGACGCCGGATCGTGCCGGCTGCGGATGGAGGCGGATTCGCTCGCCTGGGCGGCGATGTTGCTCACCCTCGTCGGCGCACCGTTCCGTGTCCTCGATCCGCCGCAGCTCACAGGGGTGATCGGCGAGCTGGGCGCGTTGTTCACCCCGGCCGCCGACGGGGGTCATCCGCCGGACTTGTCTGGCATGCTGGACGCCGCGGAAGGGCAGGAGGCCGGTCAGCGTGAACGGACACGGCTCAGCTGAGGCCGACGGCCCGGCGGAGGCAGTCAGCGCGCCAGGCCCGGGCGCCGCGGGCCCGGTGGAGGGCGCGGCGTTGCGGGTGGACGGACGTCGCGGCGGCATCGACCAGGTGCGCAGGGTGGCGACCCGGCTGCTCGCCGGCAGCCGGTGGGAGTCGCTGACCGACGACGTGCGGCTCGTGCTGAGCGAGCTCGCGACCAACGCGCTGCTGCACGGCGCGCCGCCGGTGGAGGTACGGGTGCTCACCGGCGGCGCGGCGCTGCGCGTCGAGGTGGGCGATGCGAGCCATGTCCCGCCGGTGCGCCCGCCCGCGGGCGGGGACGGTCTGACCGGGCGGGGCATGGCGCTGGTGGCGGCGGCGGCCAGCCGCTGGGGCGTCGAGCCGGCGCCCGGCGGCAAGGTCGTCTGGGCGGAGTTCGGCCCGGTGGAGGGCGGCGAGGACGGCCCCGGTGACGCCGGGGCGGGTGACGCCGGCGCGGCCGGGATCAGGGGTGCGGCGGTGCCGGGACAGGCCGGCGGGCTGCCGATCCGCGGTGTGATGGCACAGACGCAGCCGGTGGGGGCGCCCCGGTCGTCACCGGGTCACCTCGTCCGTCTCGGGGACGTGCCGACCGACCTGCTGCTGGCCGCGAAGAACCACGTCGACGGGCTGGTGCGGGAGTTCGCGCTGGTCGCGGCGGGTGCGGCGGCGGGTGTGGCGACGGCGGTGCCCGAGCGGCTCGCCGAACTGCTCACGACCGTGACCAGCAAGTTCACCGGGCCACGGCAGGCGATCAAGCGTCAGGCGCTGGCGGCGGCGGCCGCGGGCCGGCCGCGCACGCCGCTGGAGCTGGTGCTGCCGGCCAGCGCCGCGACCGACGCCGAGCAGTACCTGGCCGCGCTGGAGGAGATCGAGACCTACGCCCGTGCGGCGCGGCTGCTGACCGTCGAGTCGCCGCCCCAGCATGTGGCGTTCCGCCGCTGGTACATCGGGGCGCTCATCGAGCAGCTGCGCGCGGCCGAGCGCGGCGAGGGCCCGGTGCGCACCCGCAGTCTCGAGCAGTACCTGCTGGACACCCTCGGCGCGGTCGTCGCCGCCCAGCGCACCGCGCAGCGGGCGGCGCGGCTGCAGCGGGTCACCGCGGCGCTGGCCCAGGCGACCACCGCCGAGCAGGTCGCCGCCGCCGCCGTGCGCGAGGGCACGGCGGTGCTCGGCGCGTCCGGCGGGGTGCTGCTGGTGCCGCGCGGCGCGGGCCGCCTGGACGTGCCCGGCTCGGTCGGCTACGGCGAGAGCATGATCGCGACGTTGCGGGCGGAGCGGCTCACCGACCGGCTGCCGGCGACGGACGCGCTGCGCACCGGGGAGCCGGTGTGGCTGGAGTCGCGCCGCGACCGGGACGTCCGCTATCCCGACCTCGCCGAGCTGGAGCCGACGGCGGCGGCGCTGTGCGTGCTGCCCCTGTTCGCCGGGGAGCGCACCCTCGGCGCGCTGCGGTTCTCCTTCGACCACTCGCGGCTGTTCGACGACGACGAGCGTGCGTTCGTGCAGGCCCTGGCGACCCAGACGGGGCTGGCGCTGGAGCGGGCCCGGCTGTTCGCGGTCGAGCGGGCCGCGCGGGAGCGCACCACCCTGTTCGCCGCCGCCACCGACCTGTTCACCTCCACCCTGCAGACCTCGCGGATCCTGGAACACCTCGTCGGCCTGCTCGTTCCCTGGCACGCGGCGCGGGCCGCGGCCTGCCAGGTCGACGACGAGGGCGGCGTGCGGGTGGTCGCGGTCGCCGACCGGACGGACCTCTCCCTCGGCGGCACGGATCCCGCCGACGCCGACCCGGCTCGCACCGTGCCCGACCGCGGCGGGATGACGCGGGCGCTGCGCACCGGCCGGGTGACCAGTTCGCCGGACGGGACGCGCCTGGCGCTGCCGCTGGTGCTGGGCGGGCGGCCGGTCGCCGCCGTCGGTCTGGTCGCCGCGGCGGGGCGCGGCTACGAGGAGGACGATCACCGGGTCGTCGCCGAACTCGTCGACCGGGCGACGGTGGCGATCGGCAACGCCCGCCTCTACGAGCAGGAGCGGCGCACCGCGGTCACCCTGCAGCGCAGCCTGCTGCCGCAGCGGCTGCCGGAGCTGCCCGGCCTGGACTTCGCCTGGCGGTACCTGCCCGGCAGCGCCGGCGCGCTCGTCGGCGGCGACTGGTATGACGTGCTGCCCCTCGACGACGGCCGGGTGGCGCTGGTCATCGGGGACGTGATGGGCCATGGCATCCACGCGGCGGCGACGATGGGCCAGCTGCGGGCCGCCGTGCGGGTGCACGCCCTCGCGCGGGCGAGCCCGGCGGAGACCCTCACCCAGCTTGACGCCGCCACCACCCGCCTGGAGCAGGGCCGGATCGCCACCGCGGCGCTGGCCGTGCTCGACCCGGCCAGCGGGCGTCTCGTCGTCGCCTCGGCCGGGCATCTGCCGCCGCTGCTGGTCCCGCCGGACGGGCCCGCCCGCTACCTGCCCGTGGATCCCGGCCCGCCGCTGGGCACCGGGCTGCCCGACTACGCCGAGACCGAGCACCACGTCGACCCCGACAGCACCCTGCTGCTGTTCACCGACGGGCTGGTCGAGGACCGGCATCGGCCCGTCGACGTGGGGATGGAACTGCTGCGGTCCGCCGCGGTCGGGTCGGGGCACGAGAACCCCGACGACCTGTGCGACCAGGCGCTGCAGGCGCTCGGCCGGTCCATCGAGCACGACGACGACACCGCCCTGCTGGCCGTGCGCATCGGCGGCGCGGGCCCGGACGGCCGGCCCGCGCCGCGCAGCGATCCGCCGCGGGCCTGACAGCACGCCGGCGTCAGGCTATCCTGACAGTCATGCGAGGCAGTGGCGACGGTTCCTGGCAGGAGGCGCGGCGGGCCTTCGAGCGACTGGAGGCCGCGCGGTCCCGGCAGGACGCCGAGGCGGCGCTCACGGCGCTGTCCGACGTCGGCCTGCTGCGCCGGCTGCTCGACCAGGCCGAGCTCGACGCGGTGCGCGCCGCCCGGCGCGGCCGGCGGTCCTGGACGGAGATCGCCGTCCGGCTCGGCGTCACCCGCCAGTCGGCCTGGGAACGCTGGCGCGACCTGGACGAGCTCGAGTCCGGCGGCAAGGCGGCGGCCGCGTCCGACGCCGAGGCGGCCGCGTCGCTGGAGCCCGCCGGGCTCGACCTGCTGCCCGCCGACATCGTCGGCCGGGCCGCGAAGATGCTGCGCCGCCGCTCGTCGGTCGTCGTCCCCGACGTGGTCGGCATGTCCTGGGAGGCGGCGGTGGCCCGGCTCGTCGAGGTCGGTCTGGTCGGCGTCCAGCCGGACGCCGCCGACCTGCCGCCCGACATCGTCCCCCCGCGCGGCGTCGTCACCGACCAGAGCCCCGAGTCCGGCGCCCGGGTGCCGGCGGGATCGATGGTGACGCTGTGGCTGAACCGCGGCGGCGGCTCGGCGGGCGTGCGGGAGCCGCGCCGGCCCGGCCCGTCTCCGCGCTCGGCCCGGGCGATGCGCCCCGAGCCCGCCCCCACCGACGAGGCCGTCGGCTGAGCGGACCGGGCCAGCTGAGCTCGCGGGCTCCCCGAGCGGACCGGGCCGCCGGGCCGATGAGGCTGGATGCGGCCGCGCGGACCGCCACCGGCGGGGAGCCGGCCCTGCCACGCGACGCGGCTCCCCGCAGGCCGCGCGTCAGCGGACGGTCAGGTTGACCACGAGAGGCTGGCCGCCCCCGGGCCGGTAGAAGGGAAACGTGGTGCTCGCGTAGGTGCGCCTGCCGGCGATGTCGCAGCGCACCGTGGCGGTGGCCGTGCCCGGCAGGGTCGGGTTCCCGAAGGTCACGGCGAACGTTCCGCCTGGCCGCACGGTCGCGCCGTGCGACTCACCACCGCCGGTGATCAACAGCGATTCAGCCGATCCCACCACACAGCGGACACCTCCCGTGACGGTCAGCGGATTGTTGATGGTCGCCGCACCCGCCGGAACCGCCGACAGAACTGCCAGTGAGGCGCCCATTCCCGCCGTGAGAACAGCCTTCCAAAGATTCGACATTCCGTGCACGACACACCTCCAGCTCCTGCATTTGTCCAGGGGCGGCGGTCGATATACCCAAGGCCTTTCGGCCAAAACCCGACCCGCCCTGGCGACACATATCGCCCGACTTTCCCGCCACAACGAGACAGGCACCTGCCCCTGACGCTGACACGTGTCCGTCGAAGCGGGAGAAACGGCGGTCGCGGCGACCCGCCGGGCAGGACGGTGACCGCCTGCCCGGCGGGGCTGGTCGCGGATTCGACGCGGGTGCGGAGGTCAGCGGGCGGTCGGCCTACCTGTCCGATCGCTCCCTCGGGCGCGTCCCGGGTGCCTCCGCGGCGCGGTGGTGGCCTCGGGCCATGGCGGCGGGCCGTCGCCACCATCGCGTGCCCGGCGGGCGAGCGCGCGGGCGCGGGACTGGGCGAGGCGGCCGGACACCCGGTAGCCGCCGGCCATCGCGCCAATGATCACGATGGTCTCCGCCGTCCCCCAGATCCAGGTGGAGGTGCTGGCCGTCTTCGGGCCGAGAAAGGCGGACTGGGCGGCGACGGTGCTGGTCGCGTGCTGGGCGGCGTCGGCGGCGAAGGCCTGGTTGCGCGCGGAGCCGTGCAGGAACGGGGCGACGAACAGCACCGTCAGGCCAAACAGCAGCTCGACGGCGACGACGGCGGGGAACTCGCGGGCGATGATCGTGCGCAGCGGCCGGCTGTCGCCCGCGGCGCGCAGCGCGTCGATCCGCGGGTGCAGCCAGAACTGGTTGACCATGCCGAGCAGCAGCAGCGCCCCGAAGAGGAGGATCTTCACGCCGAGCACCCGGCCGTACATGGTGGACAGCAGCTGCGACGGCCCGTCGACGTGCTCCCAGTACAGGAACAGTCCGGACAGCGCGATCGCGGCCACGCAGCTCATCGCCACCGCGGAGAAACGCCGGATGGTCGCCGACCAGAACGCCGCCTGGTCACCGGCCCCGTTCCCGGCGCGGTGACGAGGCCGCTCGAGGGCCTCGCCGCCGGCCGCGGCGCCGCCCACCGAGGGGCCGCAGGCGGCGACGCCGCCGGTCACGACGCCGCCGGGCAGGGCGAGCAGTACCAGCCCGGCGAGGCCCCCGATCCAGATCGACCCACCGAACAGGTGCAGCATCCACATCACCGTCTCGACGATGGTGCGGCCCCCGTCGTCGGGCACGGCGACAGGGAACTTCGTCGTGCCAAGCGCCACCGCGCCGGACAGCAGACCGGCGCCCAGCAGCGGGCCCCGCGCCCGGCCGGCGGCGACGCGGCGCAGCGCGAGCGGCGCGACGAGCAACGCGCCGACCAGGCTCAGCGTGACCTGCAGCCCCAGCAGGCGCCCGGCGTTGCTGCCGTCGTAGAGCGCGTTCCAGGCGGCGGAGTAGTCGAAGCCCCCGGTCGCGGACGCCTGGTGGGCGACGTCGGAGAGCACCGCCGGTACCGCGAGCACGCCGAGCGGGGCGGCGACGCGGGCCAGCCGTGCCGTCGCCGTCGCGTCACCGCCGAACCGCCGCGCGACCGGGGCCGCGACGAGCAGGGCGAACGCGGTCAGCCCGACGAGCCCCATCAGCGTGACCCAGGTGGTCCAGGCCATCGCCGTGTCCTGGAACGGCCCCAGCGGGGTCGACGGCGCCGGCGCCGCCACGATCTCGTGCCCGCGCGGCAACGCCACGTTCCCACCCCACCCTGAGTCAGTAAGCCGACAGAAGAGTGGCCCAGGGTAGCCCCACGGGACGTGATCAAATCAAAGCGACAAACCTCACCACTTAATGCTTGAACCGATGGCCCTTCCGCTCCGTGCAGGAGGGGTTGGGGAGCAGCGTCCGATGGATTCCGCGTCCCAAGCCCGCTGTTCCGGAAAGGCGGTCAGGCGAACCTGTGCGCCGGTTCATGAATGCGCGGGAACCGCGGTTTCGCCGCCGGTTCAGCCCTTGCGGGCGACGGTACCGTAGACGCTGACCTGGGCGTCCGTGGGGCTGGCGGCCGCGCCGGGGCCGTCGCCGTCCGGGCGCCAGCGGTGGACGACCTGCAGGCCCGGTTCGACCAGATCGAGGCCGTCGAGAGCCACCATCGAGGCCGGCGTGCCGCCGGTCCCGGCCGCCGATTCTTCTCTGGATGTCCTGGGGGACACAAAAAATGTCTCCGGGGACCTCTCACCTCGTTCTGCGCATGTGTGGGAAGCGGGAACCCGGCACGGCCACGGCCGGTCAGACCGGGGGTGCCTCGCCGAGAGGCGAGGCGGCATACGTGATGAGCGCTATCGATCATCGCGGTGCAACGGTCAGGATGCTACGGGGAGCAGTTCGGCGAGGAGTTGTTCGATACGGCTGCGGATGTCGTCGCGGATGGGGCGGACGGCGTGGATGCCCTGGCCGGCGGGGTCGTCGAGTTTCCAGTCCTCGTAGCGCTTGCCGGGGAAGATCGGGCAGGCGTCGCCGCAGCCCATGATGATGACGACGTCGGAGGCTTCGACGGCGTCGACGGTGAGGATCTTCGGGGTCTGGTCGGTGATGTCGATGCCTACTTCGGCCATGGCGGCGACGGCGGTGGGGTTGATGTGGCCTGCGGGGGCGGAGCCGGCGGAGCGGACCTCGACGCGGTCGCCGGCGAGGTAGGTGAGCCAGCCGGCGGCCATCTGGGAGCGGCCGGCGTTGTGGACGCAGACGAACAGCACGGACGGTTTCGTGGCCATGGAAGCGTGATCCTTCTGTGGGAGGGTGCTCTGGGCGGGGTGTAGGCGAGATCGAGGTCGTTGACGGCGTCGAGGGTCATGTGGTGGTGGATCGCGGTGGCGTCGACGCGTTTGGCGATCTCGCTGCCGCGGCGGCCGACGAGTTGGGCGCCGGGTCCACCCCGGTCAAGGCGTCCAGCCGGGCGGGGGATGCGGGATCGGTCATGACACACCTCGGGATGCAGGCGACTGCGCGCCGTTCACGGTCGCCGCCGGGTCGGCATGGGGCAGCACGATCTGCGCGGCCTGCGCGCGGGCCGCAGCGGTGGGTGGGTAGAACAGTCGGACCAGCCCGTAGCCGACCGCACCGCCGACCATCTGGACGGCGACGAACGCGGGTGCGGAGGCGGGGGCGATGCCGGCGAAGCTGTCGGAGAACATCCGTCCGACGGTGATCGCCGGATTCGCGAAACTCGTCGAGCTGGTGAACCAGTACGCCGCCCCGATGTAGGCGCCGACCGCGGCCGGGGCCCGTTCGGCACGGTCAGACCGGGCCAGCGCGAAGATCAGCAGGACGAGTCCGGCGGTCGCGACGACCTCGGCGAGCAGGTGTGCTCCGGACGCGCGGTGGTGCGTCGCGATCGACACCGCCGACCGGTCGAACATCAGGTTCGCCAGCACCGCCCCCGCGACACAGCCGGCGACCTGGGCGGGCAGGTAGGCGGCGGCGTCGCGCCACGACAGACCACCGAACACGGCGTCGACGAGGCTGACGACCGGATTGAAGTGCGCCCCGGACACCGGGCCGACCATGAGGATGATGGCGAACAGGCCCGCGGCGGTCGCCGCGGCGTTCTCCACCAGCTGCAACCCGACCTGGCCGGGGCTGAGCTGGACCGCGGCGATGCCCGACCCGATGACCAGGGCGGCGAGCAGCATGCTGCCCACCGCCTCGGCGGCCAGCCGCCGCGCCAACGCCGGCCGGTCACCCGGCTCGATGTCCGCCACGGGGTTCAGCGGACGCCGGCGGGCGCCGGTCCGATGGCGACCTCGACGGTGTCGGCTGTGGTGTCGGCGACGGTGTCGACGGTGGCCGGGCCGCAGTCCACCCCCGGTCCGCAGGCGCAGGCCGACCCCGGCCCGCCGCCCGGCCCGACCATCCGCAGTGTCGGCACCGACCCGTCGACGACGTCGGAGAGCACCGTGTAGACCTCCCACGGCGCACCATCCGGGTCGTCGACCCAGACCTTGTCCTGCACCGCGTAGCAGCAGGCGGTGTTCTCCTCGACCGCCGTCTCCAGGCCGGCCCCGGCCAGCCGGGTCGTGGCGGCGGTGACCTCGTCGGTGGTCTCGACCTCGACGCCGAGATGGTTCAACGCTCCCGCGACCCCGCTGCCACGGGCGTCCGGGTTCTCGATCAGCACCAGCTTCAACGGCGGCACGTCGACCGCGAAGTTCGCGTACCCCGGCCGCCGCTTCGCCGGCCCGACCCCGAACAGCTTCGAGTAGAACTCCACCGCCGCGTCCACATCGGACACGTTCAACGCCAACTGCACCCGCGCCATCACGATCACCTCACACATCGACAGTCGTCTATGTCGATACGGAGGATGCCCACTGACATAGACCGCTGTCAATCCCTCGTGGCATGCTGGACCTCATGGCCACGACCACGATGCCGCTCCCGGCAACCGCGACGCCCTCCGCGGACCGGACGGACGACGCCACGGGCGATCTGATCGGCGCGATCGGCGCCTGCTGCACCCCGCTGGCCGCGGCACCCCTGTCCGCACCTGAAGCCGAGCAGCTCGCGGCCGTGCTCAAGGCCATCGCCGTCCCCGCCCGGCTCCGACTCCTGTCGATGATCTATGGCCGCGACGGTGGCGAAGCCTGCGTCTGCGAACTCACCGAACCCCTCGGCCTCACCCAACCCACCGTCAGCCACCACCTCAAGGTTCTCGTCGACGCCGGCCTGATCAGCCGCGACAAACGCGGCGTCTGGGCCTACTACCGGCCCGTCCCCGGCGCCCTCGCCGCCCTCGGCGCCCTTTTCAACCCCACGCCGAACGCCGGCGACACGCCGCACCAGGACTGCGCGCACTGCTGACCGGCCGCTCGGCTTGGCCACACAGAGTCCGCTCTGGGTCGATGCCGGACGGTCCTCCAGGCCTTCTTTGTCGCGCGTCAACGATCTGATCGTGACCCGGGTGATCGGCGCCGCGACTGCGTCGCAGTGGCGTGCCCGTCTGATGCGCTGCGTGCCGGGAGGGATACCGTTACCTCTATTGGCCAGAAGGTCCGTTGATGGGAGGACATGCCGTGGTGGAGGCGGGCACCCAGGGTCCGGGCGGCTTCGACGCGGACGTCACCCGGCAGGCGAGCCGCGCCTACCAGTCCCAGGGCATCGCCGGGCAGCTACGCACCCGCGAGGAGATCGCCCGCTACTTCGACGGCCTCGACCTGGTCGACCCCGGCATCCAGGCGCTGCACCGCTGGCGACCCGACGACGACGCGATCGGCGACATCACCGACGGACAGGTCAGCAGCTACGCCGCGATCGGCCGAGTCAGGTAAACATCCACGGTGATGCCCGCCGCGCCCACTGCGCCGCGCACCGCGTCAGCGGTGGGCTCGGCCGGTGGCGTCGGCGGCGCGGATCGCGTCGAGGATCATGTCGGGGGTGAGGGGGAACGGCTCGTGGTGGGCGGTCTCGCCGTCGGCGAGGGTGCGCCGGGCGACGCGTTCCAGAGTGGCCGGGTCGGCGTCGGGCAGGCCGATGGCGGCGAGGGTGGTGGGCAGGCCGACGGCGGCGCAGAAGTCGAGCGCCGCGCTCAGCTCGCTGTCGGGGCGGCCCTCGACGACGAGTTGGACGAGCAGACCGAAGGCGACCTTCTCGCCGTGCAGGAAGCGATGCGTCCCCGCGGCGACGGTCAGCCCGTTGTGGACCGAATGCGCGACGGCGAGACCACCCGATTCGAATCCGAGGCCGGACAGCAGCGTGTTCGCCTCGACGACCCGCTCCAGCGCGGGCGTGACCGACCTCGTTGACACCGCGCGCACCGCGGCGGGCCCGTCGGCGAGCAGAAGGTCGAGGCAGAGCCGGGCCAGCGCCCCGGCGGTCTCGGTCGGCGCGCCGTGCAGCTGGTTGGGCGCCCGCGCCTCGCGGACCGTGCGGGCCTCGTACCAGGTGGCGAGCGCGTCGCCCATGCCGGCGACGAGCAGGCGCACCGGCGCGTGCGCCACCGCTTCGGTGTCGACGAGCACGAGGTCGGGGTTGCGGCGGTAGAACAGGTACCGCTCGAACGCACCGTCGTCGGCGTAGACGACGGACAGCGCGCTGCACGGCGCGTCACTCGACGCCGTCGTCGGGCAGGTCACGACCGGCACGTCGAGGGCGGCCGCGGCGGCCCGCGCGGTGTCGAGCACCTTTCCGCCGCCCGCCCCGACGATCACCCGACTCCCCTGCCCACGCGCGGCGGCGACGACGCGGTCGATCTCCCGCGCGCTGCACTCCCCGCCGAACGTCAGTACGCCGAACGCGATCCCGGCCGTCGTGAGGCCCGACTCCCAGGCGCGTTCCAGCAGGCGGCGCGGCGCCGGACTGGTCACGATCAGCGCCGGGCCGTCGAGCCCCAGCCGGCTCATCTGCGCGCCGAGCTCCGCCGTGGCGCCCCGCCCCTGCACGTACCGCCCGGGCGCGCCGAAGACCGCCAACACCCGATCACCGTAACGCGCGTCGGCGCCCCATGGCGATCCTCGTCACCGCGCGACACGCGACGATCGCCGACATCGACTCGGTCCCCGAAGGGGGGCGATGCTCTAGAAGAGGTAGACGTATGAACCCAAATATGCGTAGGGTGTGGCGCTCCGAGAGCCATGTCACATATGGGGGTTCCACATGAACCGGTTACGACGCGTCACCGTGGGTGGGATCGCTGTCTGTGCCGCAGCTGTCGCCATGACCGCCTGCGGCAGCAGCGGATCGGGGGGTACGACGGCCAAACCGAAGGACGCGATCGTCCTCACCGTGATCATTCCCACCGTCTCCAAGCCCCCGACCCTCCCGTACGTCACCTCCGCGGTGAAGGCGGCCGCAGCGGCTGTCAACGCCAAGGGCGGGATCAGCGGCAAGCAGATCGAGATCAAGGTCTGCAACGAGAACAACAACCCGAACGACGCGACCAAGTGCGCGCGCCAGGCGGTGAGCGACCACTCGGTCGCCGTGGTCGGATCGTTCTCCACCTCGGGCAGCCAGGTCACGTCGATCCTGGCCAAGGCGGAAATTCCGCTGGTCGGCTTCGGCGCCATCACACCGGGTGACTACGCCTGCGCCACGTGCTACAACTTCGACGCCGGGAGCACGCTGGCCTTCGCGGGCCTGCCGGGCGCGCTGCGCTCCCAGGGCGCCAAGACGGTGACCACGGTCACCCTCGACCTCGCCTCCGCCGCGGCGAACGTCTCCGCCGTGGAGCACGCGGCCCAGTCCGCCGGCCTGCAGACCACCTCCGCGGTGAAGGTGGGTCTGACCTCGACCGACCTGGCTCCCGCCGTCCAGGCCGTGGAGCAGTCCAAGGCTGACGCGGCCGTGTCGGTCGTGCCCGCCGAGCTGACCGCCGCCTTCCTCAAGGCAGCCGCCCAGGCCAAGGCGCCGTTCACCGTCGGGGCCGTCGACGGGCAGATCAACTCCGTGCTCTCGCAGATCCGCGGCACGCAGGACGACCACCTGCTGGTCGTCAGCGCCTACCCGCCCATCGACGCGGTCGCCACCTACCCGGGCCTCGCCCAGTTCACCACCGAGCTGCAGGCGCAGGCGAAGACCGGCGACAAGGACGCCGCCACCCGCGACTCCTCCAGCGTGCGGGCCTGGCTGGCCGTGCACGTCGTGGCCCAGGTCGCCGCCGGCATCACCGGGGACATCACCTCGACGTCGCTGAACGACGCGCTCAAGACCGCCAAGGACATCGACCTGTACGGCATCCTGCCGAAGTGGACCCCGTCCGCGAAGGGACATGTTCCCGGCTTCGACCGGGTCAGCAACGCCCGTGTCTTCTTCATGCGGCTCAACGACGGCAAGTTCAGCGCCGCGAAGCCGATCGCCGGCATCGACCTCAACAGCGGAAAGCCGTTCTGACCCGTAAGGAACGCTGACGCCCGCCACGTCACCGACGGCCGGGCGGGGGGCTGATCGCCCTCCGCCCGGCCGCTCGTCATATCCCAGGAGCCCTGCCCCGCAGAAACGTCGCCCCTCAGGACTTCGCGACGCGGGGGACCTTCGCCGCCGAGCCGCGACGCAGCAACTGGTCCGCCGTCTCCGGCAGGATATCGACAAGATCAGCGGGAATCCCCAGTCTGCTCGACAACGACGCCGTCAGCCGCCGACACAGATCCGCCAGATCAACCTCGCCACTGTCCTCAAATCCCACCCGCACCCGCAACCGCTCGACCTCACGCTGCGGCCGGATGATCTGGAACAGACCGGTCTCCGTCTCCTCCTCCTGCTCGACGATCGACCACACCTCGTGCGGCAGGACCGCACGACCCGCCACCACCGTCTCATCCCCCGCACGCCCCAGGACCCACATCCGCGGCGAGGTCCGCCCACACCCACAGGTCTCCCGCGTCAGACGCACAAGATCATCGGTACGGTACCGGATCAACGGATAGACGTCGTTGTCCAGCGCGGTCACCACCAGCTCACCGACCTCCCCGTCCGCCACCGCCCGCCCGTCGGCGTCGAGCACCTCCACCAACGTCTCATCCCAGTTCAGGTGATAGCCGTCGTGCTCCCCGCACTCCCACGCCAGACCCGTGTCACCCGCACTCGTGTACACCCACAGCTTCAGACCCCACTCCGAGGTCAGTTTCTCCCGCATCCGCGCGCCCAACGGCTCCCCGGCGAAACCAACACCGACGAAGGAACTCATCAGCTCCCGCATATCCACACCACGGTGCGCCAACCGCTCCAACTCGACCAGATGCGGACTCATCAACTGCGCATAGGTCGGACGATAGCGGCGGATCACCTCCGCCACCTCATCCCAGTTCCCCATCCACGTGTCCACCAGAAGCGGCACCGCACCCAGGGCGCGAAAGCCGTCCTCCAGATAACCGCGTAATCCGGCGGGGTTGCACAGCACCGTGTCCCCGGGGCGCACCCCCAGTTCCCACAGCGACCGCAGGTAGCACGCCGTGAGCGGCGAGCAGACCTGACCGGGCCACTGCTCCACGAAGAACGTCGGATCGCCCGTCGTCCCCGAACTCGCCGTCACCGTCGTGACGTCGGACGGATCGACCGTCAGCAGGCCACCGAAACCGTCACCGGTCCGGTCCCGCCACGCACGGATCGCATCCTTGCTCATGAACGGCACCCGGGTCTCGAAGTCCTCCCACGAGGCGATGTCACCAGGCGAGATCCCCGCGGCACCGAAGGACTCCCGATAGAACGCCGACCGCTCCTGCGCCAGGCGCGAGAGCTCGACGGCCCGCCGCAGCTGCACCTCGCGAATCCGCTCTGCCGACGCGGTCTCCCTCTCCGGCTCCAGCAGCGGGCTTCCCGGCGACGACTCCACGGGCGAGGAACTGACAGCAGTCACGGCGTGTGACCCCCTTGGAGGTGTGTGGCGTGCGACCCGGAGGATGCCAGGCACGAGTTTTCCAGACGATGCCGCCTCGAGCGCGCCCTGGCGAACCGGGGCAAGGCCGTCGGATCAGCCGGTGCGCAGCAGAGCCGCCAGGTCGACCTTGCGGATCTTGCCCATCGCGGTCCGCGGGAACTGTTCGAGGACACGCCATCGCCGAGGCACCTTGAACGATGCCAGGTACGCGCGGGCGAAGGCTTCGAGCTCCTCCTCGTCGATCGTCCGCCCCGGGGCCGGCTGCGCCGGCGACCGGCGACGCATGGCGACAAAAATGACTCCGTGTGATCATGAAGCCCGCCTCGCGTGGCGACGGCGGGCGCCCGGGAGCAGGCGCCGTCAGGCCCCGCTCGGCGCCGGGGACGCCGGCACCGGATGCGCTTCGGTGATCGGGTACCAGCGCCGGCACCACCGGCGCAGGTCACCGAACAGCTGGCCCTCGACGGTGGCCAGGGCGGGCGGGTCCTCATAGCGCTGGTGCGACCAGATGACGATGTCGTTCTTCAGCTGGGCGGTGGCCGCCCTCATCCGCCGGTCGAGCACGCCCGGCTCGTCGTCACCGTCGCGGCGTTCCAGCCAGACGGTCTGGAACATGGTGCTGGTCCGGTCGTCGATCGGCGTGGTGGCGAGCAGGATGACGGTGTTGTCATGCCCGGACAGTGCCGTGTAGGACAGTCCGATGCCCGCCTGCACGATCGACAGCGTGTCCCCGTCGTGGCTGCTCGGGTCCCAGGCGGTCCATCTGCGGCCGAAGCCGAGCTGGATGAACCACCGGTCCTCGTCGCTGCCCTGGCGCAACGCCACCGGGATGTCGCGGGTCTCGTGCACGAAGCGGAAGTGCACCGGGTCGGCGGCGTTCTCCGCCACGGTCTGGGGAAGGATCGTCACGTCGTCGTAGCGCACGAGCCCCCGCGGCGTCGCCGGATGGAAGGGCAGGTCACGGACGTGCTCCGCGACCTCGGTGAAGATGTGCGGCACCTCGCGCCCCGGCGGGCGGCCCGTGGCGTCGTGCCAGACGAACACGCACTCGTCCCGTTCGATCACCGGCCAGGCGGTCAGCTGCCGGCTGGTGTTGGGCCGGTCCTGGTACGGGATGTGGGTGTTGCGCCCCTCGCCGTTCCAGCGCCAGCCGTGGAACGGACAGACGACGCAGTCGCCGGCCACGGTGCCCCCGTAACCCAGGTGGCCGCCGAGGTGGCGACAGTAGGCGTCGAGTACCCGCGCCACGCCGTCCTCACCCCGATAGGCGACGAGGTCCTGACCGAAGTAGCGCAGCGGCTTCACGCCACCTAAGGGCAGCTCCGAGGACCAGGCGACCTGGAACCAGCCGGACGGTGTCATCGTTGGTCGTAACTGCTGCATGCGGTGTCCTCCATGTCTCGAAGCGAGGCCGTGTCTTGTAGCGAGGCGAGTGCGCGGACGGTCCGGTCGATCAGCGCCCGGCGCGCGGCCGGTCCCGGCGGACGCACGCCGCGGCGGCGGCCCATCGTCCGCATGAGCAGGGCGCCGACGAAGGCGTCGGTCTCCCACGCCGCGTCGACGTCGGCGCCGATCTCCCCCCGTGCCGCCGCACGTTCGAAGGCGATCCGCACCCCGCGCAGCCGCGGACGGATCGTGCGCGCGAGATACAGCTCCCACAGGTCCGGGTGGCGCGCGGCGTCCGCACCGAGACGCAGATGCAGGCCCAGGTTCGGCTGCTCGAGCACCACCAGCAGGTCCTCGGCCAGCAGCAGCAGGTCCCCTCGCAGAGATCCCGTGTCGTGGCCGGGCGGGGGGTCGGTCCACACGTCGAGGGCGGCGATCACCAGCGAGCGCCAGTCCGGCCAGCGCAACGCGATGCTGGTGCGAGGCACGTTCGCGCGCTTCGCCACCTGGCGCAGGCTGAACCGGCCCACGCCCTGATCCGCCAGTTCGTCACGAGCCGCCGCGAGCACGCGCTCGTCGTAGGTGGGATCCCGCGGCCGCCCTGTCACCGCCCCACCCGCCCTTCGTCTCCTCAATCCCCCGGCTCGGGACCCGCCCTTCTAGGCCACTGTGGCACAGAAGTGGCGATGTGAGCAACGCCGCGCTGCGGCGACGTGCCGCCTACCCGTTCAGCCGCTGCCAGGACGCCCAGCGCATGGGCACGGTTCCTCGTCCGACGATGTTGCGTGGCCACCGCGCCTCGGCCTGCGCGAACGGTCGCTCCGCGACGTCCAGGCCGTAGTAGAGATGGTGGCGCCGGTCGCGGAAGTACCACCGGCCCGCGCGACGCTCGTAGCGATCCTCGTACGCGATGGCCTGCCGCAGCCAACGCCCCTCGCCCCCGAGCTCGGCCAGGCAGGAGACCGTGCCCGCGGCGTGATCCGCGTCGGCAAGGTTGATCACGTGCCCCGCGATCAGCAGGATGTTGATCGGCGTGGCGCGCAGGTGCTCGGCGAACAGATCCCGCAGGGCCTGCGGCCCGGTCCGCCCCTGCTGGCCCACGACGTCCTCGACGAACAGCTCGACCAGGGCATCGAGGTCGCCGGCCGACACCGCCAGCGCGTACCGCGCGGCGAGCTGGCGGATCTCGTCATGGGCGATCAGCCGCTCGAGATCACCCATCCCCGACGGAGGATCCGACCGGGCCGGGCCGAAGTGGGGTGTGACGTCATCTTCTCTGGTCATCGAACCTCCCGACTCGGGGTCGGCCCGCTACCGGCGCGGCCCAGGCCCCCTGCTGCGACTGCGCATATGGGTGACGGGTCACGTGGTTGTGGCCGTCAGGACGCGGACCTGGTCGAGGACAGCCTGTCGGCAGGCCATCACGTCGAGGTTGGGGTCGGTGAACCATTCCCAGGCAACACCTCGGATCATGGTCGTGATGGCGATACTCAGCGACACGGGCTCGAGGTCCGGACGGACCGTACCGTCGCGGATGCCCTCCCTCAGATCAGCCTCGATACGTGTCCGAAGCGCGACGTTCTGCTCGTGGATCATAGGCAGGAGTTCCGGCAGGGACGTCGCCGCCTCGTGGGCGATGACGATATAGGCGCGGATGTTCTCCGCATCGGTGACCAGGCCGTCGAAGAACTTGATGATCTCGGTCTCGATGCGCCCGACCCCGCGCAGGGTGTCGGGCATCGATGGTGGGCTGCTCTCCCGTACGTGGTCGATGATCGCCGCGAGCAGCTTCGGTTTGGAGCCGAAGTAGTGGGCGGCCAGGCTCCGGCTGTAGCCGGCACGCTCGCCCAGGTCGGCGAGCGTCATGTTGGAGTAGCCGCCGCCTGCGAGCAGGCGGACCGCGGTCTCGAGCATGGCGGCGCGGGCAGCATCGCGCCGCTGCGCCTGCGTACGTCTCGGGCGCCGTGTGCTTGACGTCACCATCGCTCCATGTTACTTGTTGGACGTCTGACTAGTAAATGGGGAGATGCCGTGGACGACATGAAGGTCGGCGTTGTCACCGGGGCGGCGAGCGGGCTGGGGCTCGGGCTGGCGTCCAGCCTCGTGGACCGGGGCATGCACGTGGTGATCGCCGACATCAACGGCGAGGCACTCGCGGAGGCGGAGAAGCGACTTCAGACGGACGGCGTGGAGATCCTCGCCGTCCGGACGGACGTGACCAAGGCCGATGACGTCGCGGCCCTTGCCGGCAGGACCCGCGACAGGTTCGGCCGTGTCGACGTCGTCTGCCTGAACGCCGGGGTGTCACTGCGGGGCCGCGCCTGGGAACTGACGGTCGACGACTGGCGCTGGATCTACGACGTCAACGTGTTCGGTGTCGTCCACGGGATCCGCAGTTTCGTCCCGGGGCTCCTGGAGACGGGCGGGGGGCACGTCCTCATCACCGCGTCGAACAGCGCCGTCACGGTCCTTCCGGCGTTGGCGCCCTACGTGTCCAGCAAGCACGCCGTGCTCGCGGCCGCCGAAGTCCTGCAGCATGATCTCGTCGAGGTCGGTTCCGACGTGCGGGTGTCGGTCGTTCTGCCGGGCGCCATCCGTTCGGGTATGGCGGACGCGGTCCTCAACCGCCCGGCCGACTACGGCAGCGCGCGGGTGGACGAGAAGATCCGACAGGCGAGCCACGCCTTCCTCGACCGTTATGGGATGGACCCGCGCGTCATGGCGGATGACGTCCTGCGAAGCGCCCTCGACGAGCATTCCTTCTGCATCTTCACCCATCCGGCCGACGTCGCGACGCTTACCGCGCACACCGAAGCGCTCCGCGAAGGCCGGTTACCGAACGTCGTCTCTCACGTCATCCAGGAGAACTGATGAGCACTGACACTGTCTCGTCAACCGACGCCGAGGCGCGCGCTCGCGCCGCTGGCGTGCCGGTCATAGACTTTGACCCGGAATGCGATCCGAGGTTCAAGGACGATCCCCTCGGCACCATCCTGGCAGGGCAGCAGGTCGGCGACATCTTCTACAGCACCGCGGCGCGCGGCTTCTGGGTCATCACCCGCCACGAGCTGTTCAGGGAGATCAGCCAGGCCACGGACCGCTACTCCAACCGCGAGACGTTCACCTTCTACCGGGACCCACCCGACGTGTTCCAGATGCCGGCGAACCTGGATCCGCCGGATCATACGAAGGTACGCAGGCTGCTCATGCCGCTGCTGTCGCCCGCCGCGGTGAAAAGGCTCGAGTCGCGCGCCCGGGCGTCCGTCGCGAGGATCGCGGACGAGGTCGCCGAGCGAGGCAGCTGCGACTTCATGGCTGACGTGGCGCTGCGCATTCCGGCCGAGGTCTTCCTCGAGCACATGGGACTTCCGCTCTCGCGCGCCGACGAGATCATCGCCACCCGGCTGCTGCCGGGAAAGCTCAACGCCAGCAACGACCCGGGTGGCGTGCAGCTCAAGGCCGCGGTCGCCGCGGTACGCGCCATGTTCGAGGAGGTGCTCGCCGAGCGCCGCCGCCAGCCGGCCGATGACATCCCGACCTATCTGCTGTCCCAGGAACTCGACGGCCGGCCCCTCACCGACCAGGAGATCCTTCAGCTGTGCCACACGCTGCTCGGCACCTCGCTGGGGACGACGGCGTCGACGATGGCGTTCCTGTTCAAACGGCTCGCCGAGGACCCGGCGTTGCGCCACAGCGCCACCAGTACGCCGGAGATGGTCGGGGGCCTGGTCGACGAGGCCCTGCGGAACTTCCCGGCGATCCCCCTGCTCGCCCGGACCGTGCGCGCCGATGTCGACTTCCACGGGATTCCGTGGAAGGAAGGCGACCGACTCCTGCTTCTGCTCGCGGCGGCCAACGCCGACCAGGACGCGTTCCCGTCCCCGGAGCAGTTCGATCCGCAGCGCACGCCGAACCGTCACGTCGCCTTTGGCCTGGGACCACACCGGTGCGCCGGCGCCCACCTCGCCGGTATGGAACTGCGCGTGCTCGTCGAGGAATGGCACCGCCGCATTCCCGACTACCACCTCGGCGATCTGTCCGACCTCACCCACGAGGTGTCGGTCGCGGTCCGCATGACGACCCTGCCGCTCGTGATCGACTCGCCCGCGCCCTCGTTCTCCTGAGCCGGCAGAACAACCGCACCGCGGCCGCGGAAGCCGGCCACCAACAATCACCATGACTGCAAGGAGAAACACCTGTGCCCCGTTTGCGACTGTCCTTCGATCTGAGGCGTCCGGACTTCGTCACGGCCAGCTCGTCGGAGCTCGCCGCCACCATGCTCGATATCTGCGAGTGGGCTGATCGCATCGGCTTCGATCTGGTGTACTTCGGGGAGCACCACTGCTCCTCGGACGGCTACCTGCCGTCTCCGGTGGTCGCCTCGGCCGCCGTCGCCGGGCGCACCTCCCGGATACGGTTCCGCCCGATCCTGCTCACCCCCCTGTACCACCCGCTCCGCCTCGCCGAGGACCTGGCCGTCGCCGACGTGCTCAGCGGTGGCCGTATGACCCCCGTGTTCGCGGCCGGCTACCGCCAGGCGGAGTTCGACCTTTTCGATGTCAGTCTGCGTGAACGGCCCAGCCGGGTCATCGAAGCCGTCGAGACCTGTCGAAAGGCCTGGACGGGTGAGCCGTTCGAGTTCCGCGGACGCACGGTGACGGTCACGCCGACTCCCGCCCAGAAGCCACTGCCGATCGTCATGGGCGCCGCTGCCGAGGTCTCCGCCCGGCGTGCCGCCCACCTCGCCGACGACTTCGACCCCGCCGACCCCACCATCTGGGAGTTCTACCGGGACGAATGTCTGAAGATGGGGCGCGACCCGGGCCAGTGGGTTCCGCGCGGCCCGACGTTCCTGTACGTGACTCACGATCCGGAGGCGGCCTGGGCTGAGGTCGGCCCGAATCTCCTGCACGCCGCGAACACCTATGCCCAATGGATTGCCGACTCGGCAATGAAGTCGAACGAATGGTACCCGCCAATCTCGTCCGTTGACGATCTACGCGCTGGCGGCGCTTATCAGATCGTCAGCCCCGAAGGCTGCCTCGAGATCGCCCGGCAACTCGGCCCGGAGGGCCACCTGGTCCTGCGTCCCCTCTTCGGCGGCACCGAACCGAAGAAGGCATGGGCCAGCCTCCAGCTCTTCGAATCGGAAGTTCTGCCTCACCTTGACGTCACCACCTCCGATGTCTGAGGCGCAGGCGGTGGTGGAGGCCGAGAGCTCCGTGTTCGATCTGCGCGGGCGGGTGGTGGTGGTGACCGGGGCCAGCAGCGGGATCGGCGCGGGCCTCGTCCGATCACTGGCCACCGTGGGGGCGCGGGTGGTCGCCACGGCCCGGCGACGCGATCGGCTCGAGGCGCTCGTCGCGGACCTGCCTGGTGCCGACACACTCGCGGTCGCCTGCGACGTGGGGGTCGACGCCGACCGCGAGCGGCTGGTGGCCACCGTGCTGGAACGCTTTGGGCGGGTGGACGGTCTGGTCAACAACGCGGGCATCAGCGGCAGCGGCGTGCCTGCCACGCGGCAGAGCACCGAGGAGTTCCGCGAGGTGCTCGAGGTTGATCTGGTAGCGCCGTTCGATCTCGCCAAACGCGTGCTGCCCGCCATGCGAGCCCAGGGCGGGGGATCGATTGTCAACGTCACGTCGACGGCGGCGATCACCACCACCAGCCCGACCATTCCGCAGGCTGCGTACTGTGCGGCCAAAGCGGGGCTCGCTCATCTCACCCGCGAGCTGGCCCAGCAGTGGGGGCGTTACAACGTCCGCGTCAACGCCTTCGCTCCCGGTTTCTTCGCGACGGAGATGACGGGATCGATGACCAGCGAGGGGCGTCCCCCGGACTGGCTCGCCGACCAGCAGGCGATCAAAAGCACCGGTGGGGCCGAGGATGCTTTCGGCGTCGTGGCCTACCTGCTCTCTGACGCCGGCCGGTTCGTGACGGGTCAGCAGATCGCCGTCGACGGCGGGCAGACGTTGAGCTGAGAGGCAGCGAACCGCGGTCGGGGTGACCGGGCCTGCACAGGTGACCCCAGGCAACGCCCCGTGCGCGTCGGTGTCGACCCACACGGGGCGTTGTCCCCTCGCCACAGAACGTACGAGACGAGGAGAGCTGATCTCAAGGAGGACTTGTCCGGATACCTGACGGACCGCTCGTGGTCAGGTGAACGGCGAGGAGCATCCTCGTGTTCGACGCGCTGCACGGCCACGCGGCGAGGGTTCGGGCGAAGGCTGCGCGTAACACCCGGTGACGGTGGTCATGACCGCGGCCGACTTGATCGCTCTCGGCCTTCTCCAGAGCCTTGCCTGCGAGGCGGTACAGCCCGCGGAGCCGGCATATGTAGGCAGCAGGTCCGGAGATGTCGAGGAGCCGGTGCCGAGGGGCCCGCACGTCGCGAACGGATCTTTGCCGCTCCGGGAGAACGGTGGTTCGCCGAGGACCGACCCATCCGCCGCGTGCACGCCGACGCGTCCATGTTCGTCGGTGGGCTGCGGGCTTGCTGTTACAGTCCCTGCACCCCCTGGCGGAGAGTACGGGGCAACAGCTTCAACACGCTCGTGTCACACCCCGAATTACCCGTGGCTGGACGCCACACCCTGCCTCAGGTGCCCCGGGGGCGAGTGGCCCATCGGATCGTCGTGACGATCGACTGACCAGCCAGACGCCCGACCGTTGCCTCAGCCGCAGGCAGGTAGGGCAGCCTGAGAGGCCATCGCGTCCAGACCGGCATGAGTCCGACCGCAGCCGTGGCCAATGCGGTGTAGGGCGGTCGCGCGGGCAGGGGCAGGGGTGCCTGCAGCAGTAGGTAGCGGGCAGCCGAACGGGCCTCGGGGGTCCCGGCGAGTTCCGGTCGGTACTCGCGAAGCGCGGCATCCAGCTCCTCGCGCGTCCGCGGAACATCCGGGATGCCGAGGTGGCCCGCGATCACCGCCGTGTCGGCGACGTAGCCGTCGCACTCCTCGGGAGTGAGCCTGGTGTGGCCATAGCGCTGGAAAGCTGCAAGGAAGCTATCTGTCTCCGCCAGATGAACCCACCGCATCAGGTGTGGGTCGGACGCGTCGTAGGGGCGTCCATCCGGAGCTATGCCCCGTACTCTCCGGTGCACCGCGTGGACGCGGGCGACGGAGCGCTCGGCCTCCTTTGCCGGGCCGAAGGTCGTTGCCGCGAGGAAGTAGCTGGTGCGCGCGAGACGTCCCCACGGATCATGGCGGTAGTCCGAGTGCTCTGCGACCCCCGCCATGGCGAGCGGGTGCAGCGACTGGAGCAGCAAAGCCCGCAGCCCGCCCACGAACATCGAGGCGTCCCCGTGTACCCGGCGGATGGGTCGATCTTCGGCGAACCAGCGCTCCCCCGGTGCCGCGAAGATCCGCTCGCGACGTGCTGGACCCTCCGATCCCGCGACTCGGCTGAACACGTGGCTGCCGAGCCAGACGCGCAGCTCCTCCGTTCGGTCAAGGACGACCGTACTCCCCACCATTGCCCCATCATGCGCCGAGCAACCCGCATCGCGCGGACACTGCCGAGATGTCGACATGTCGCCCTTGAGATCAGGTGCTCTCGTATCGTACGTTCCGCCCATCACCTCAGGTGAAGGAGCGACTACGACAACCGCACCGAAGCGCGCGACCAATACCCCGGCTGTCAAAGCCACCCAGGCGACGCCCGAGACCTCCACACCCCCCCGCTGCTGACGAGCCCGTGACCGAGACCAGCGAGGTCGTGGCTGATGAGGTCGTCACCGAGGAGGTGCCCGCGAAGCCGAAGCGCCAGAACGTCAGCCACGACGGGTGCAGCCACGAGAAGACCAAGAGCGCTCGGGCGAAGTGCCGCCGGGACCGGGCGAAGGCTACCGAGGCCAAGGTGTCGTAGGCCCAACCAGAAGCCCCGCACCGGTGATTCGGGCGGGGCTTTCTGGTGTGCGCGATCGATGAGGTCGACATCGACACGTCACAGGGCAGCGTTCATGGTGCCCGAGGTCAACGCACGGCGAGTACACCCCGCGTCAGGGGTCATCCCACCGCTAGCGTCTGGTGTCGACCCAGGCAGCGTGTCGGTGCGGGGTCATGATCTCCCACACCCCGCGTTCGACCCGCGATCCGTCTGGGGTCTGTAGCTCAACCCCGTGGCGGACGACGTGCCCACCCTCAGGCGTCGCCTCGGGATCGTCGGGTTCGACTCCGATCATGACCAGGCCCATCGACCGGGACAGCAACCGGAGCCGCTGAGCGAGGGCGTACGCGAGGATCGTGCTCTCCGCGGGCACGTCCCGGCGATGGATGGTCAGGGTGCCGATCCCCGGCACGGTAGCCAAGCCCAGGGCGGTGCGCAGCAGAGCGTCCTGACGGACCGGGATGAAGTCGACCACGACCTCCGCGAGGTCCAGCGTCACCACGTAGGTCGGTTGTTCGGCCACGATCACGCCGTCCCGGTCGGGCAGGTCCATCTGCGGCAGGGTGCGGAAACGCCAGAGCTTTTCCGTGATCACAGGGTCTCCAGGTTCTCGGCATCGGAGAGCCACACGAGGGGGACGACGATCCAGTCCGGGTAATTGCGTTCGGTGGCGTAGGCGTTGGCGTCGGCAGCCGAGGAGAAGGGGCCGATAGCGCCTGCGGTGCGCCGCTCGACACCCTCCATGATCGACACCGCCCACACCACCCTGCCCGAGCTGGTCAGCTCACCCATCACTCACACCCGGGCGGCGCTTGCGGGGCCTGCCACCGCGACGGATCACGGTTCGCGAGAAGTTGAATTCTCTGGCGAGGGCAGCCGTGATGAACGCGGACCACTCGACCGGAGAGAACAGCAGAGCGCTTCCCCCGGGAGCGGCCGCGTGTCGTACCGCAACCGATCCGATGTCGGCGATCCCCTGATCCTCAACGAGCGCGATCTCTACCGCGTCGGGACCAGCACCCGAGGCGCGATGCCACGTGAGCTGGTCACGTTCCCAGACGCCCAGCTCCGCATCCACCTGGGCAAAGAAATCGTCTTCCCATTTCCCCACTGGCAGCCTCCCCGGGGGGTGTGGTGATGGAAGGGGCAACTCCGGCCGAGGGTTCGAGGGCATCCCGACCGGAGCGCCCCTTCTATTGCATCTGAAACGACCCCGCTTTCTCAACCGTCAAATTCCATCGGAATCCGCAGGCCAGATGCTGTGCGCCCTATCATTTCCTATGCTCGCCATCATCGCCGCGAAGGCGTGTTAGCGATGTGTTAGGAGAAGCCGACGGGACCACAGACGGTACTTCTGAAGGTGTAAGCAGTCCGCTACGCTGCCCTACGAGTGATATCCCGACCCACACCCACGAGAAAGGTTCGTGATGCCCGCCAGCGCACCCCGCACCAGGACGAGGGAAGCCGAGGAGATCCGCAGTGCGGTGCTGCGCGCGAAGCATCCCGGATGGAAGCCAGAACGTCTCGTGGCCTTCCGCCAGTCACTCGGCTGGAGCAGGGCGACGCTGGCCCGCAGGATTCGCAGGATCGACCCGTCAAACGTGCCGTTCACTCCCCCGATGGCAGGGGAACTCCAGGTCATGCGGCACGAGCGGGGATGGAGCTACCCCGGTGAGGACTGGCAAGCCGCATACAGCCACGTCACCGGTGCCACCCGGGTTGAGCTGGGCTTTTGCGCCCGTCTCTCACGAGGTGAGCCGAGCGTCACCGCGGGTGGCTTGCCACCTGGCGCGCCCGTCGCGGACGATGGGCTTGCCCAGCTCTGGACGTCACAGAGCCTGACCACCGCGTGGCAGGAGGTGATGACGACGGTGGACAGCTCCATGGAACGCCGGCAGTTCATCGCCTTGAGCGGCGTCGCCTTGACCGCTGCCGCACACGAGTGGCTGGTAGCTGACCCGGCACGACTCGCCTCAGCCCTGGCCGGGCGACGAGTAGACGCGGGTGTGGTGGCTGACCTGACAGCCGCCACGGACACCCTGCGGCGCCTGGATGACAAGCTCGGTGGGCAAGCCGTGTTCGGCATGGTCACGGAACAGCTCAGGGTCGTGGTCGGGCTGCTGCGAAACACGTCCTACAGCCAGGCAGATGGGCAGGCCCTCCACGGCATCGCCGCCGAGCTGGCGCGCCTCGCGGGGTGGACCACCTACGACGCGGGTCGCCACGGTGAAGCCCAGCGGTTTTACCTCGTCGGTCTGCGGGCTGCTCACGAGGCGGACACCCCGGGTGTGGCAGCGAACATCCTCCGGTGCATGGCGCACCAGGCCCGGTCCAACGGTGACCCGGGTACCGCCATCGAGTTGCTGAGGTCTGCCCGTGCCGGGTCGCGGGGACGCCTCACGAGCACCGAACAAGCCGTACTAGCCGCGGGCCTTGCCAGCGCCTACGGAGTTGCCGGTGATCGGGACTCTGCCCTGACCGCGTCAGACGCCGCCTATGCCGCGATCGAGCAATCCCAGCCGGACGAGGAGCCGCCCTATCTCTACTGGGCTGGTCCTTACACGATCGCCCACTCCGTCGGTGCAGCCCTCATGAGCACCGGCGATCCCACGGGTGCGATTCCGCACTTCCAGACGGCCATCGACCGGATCGGCACGGATCTGCCCCGCGATCGCCTCGGCTTCGTGCTCAACCTCGCCATGGCCCACACCCGAGCTGACGACCCTGACACCGCCATCGGCATCACCCGCGAGGCGATCACGACCACCACCGTCCCATCGTCGATCATGGCAGACCGCATCAGCGAGGTATGCCAGGCCATCACCGCCACGGGGCACCCCGGAGCGTCTGAGCTGGCCGAACACGCTCGCGAGACTGTCTGACCCGGAGCATCCACACCCACCCAAGACTGTGCGTGACGGCCGCTATCCGTACGGGTCATACACTCGCCTCATGGCATCGGGGGATTCCTTCGTCTTCGTGTCCTACACGGCCGCAGACGAGGCGTGGGCGAAGTGGGTAGCAACGATCCTGGAGGAGGCGGGCCTCACCGCTCGTATCCAGGTGTGGGACTCGACCCCGGGTACGAACTTTATCCAGTGGATGAACACGCAGCTTGCGGAAGCGCGCTGGACGGTAGCTCTCTACTCCAAGGCGTACTTCGAGTCCCAGTGGTGCACCGCCGAGTGGACCGCGTCCCTCGCACGTCAGACCCTTCTGCCCATCCGACTTGAGCGGGTGGAGCCACCCGCAACACTACAGGTGATCACTTGGGTCGACCTGTTCAACCTAGACGAAAGGCTCGCTAAAGAGAAAGTCCTACACGCGGTCGGAATGCAGGTCATGCCGCGACTTGCAACCTTCCCCGGAAAATCGACAGCGCAATCGTGGCCGCCATCCGAGTGGGTTTCACGTGAAGATTTTACCGAAGCGATCAAGCTACTTGGCTCAGGTCAGCGCCACGCTAGGATTGGAGGGATCCGACTTCTCACCCGGATCGCCGAGAGTCAGCCATCAGAGCAAATCGCCGTTATTGAAATTCTGTCCTCCTTTATAGTCGAGCATACGCGGGCGCTTAAGGACGAACGCCCCGACCCGCCTCTCATCGTGATTGAGACCGATGTGCAGGTGGCCCTAAACGCGCTCGGGAACTTGCCTGATAGACCGAGTCTGTCCCGGGCAAACCTGCAAGGCGCCCGACTCTTTGGTGCAGACCTGTCAGGGCTGAACTTTAGCTATTCAGACCTAAGTGACGTGGACTTTACTCGCGCCCATCTCAATTTCACCGACCTAATCGATACCGAACTAGCAGGCGCAAATCTGGCCGAGTCATTTGGTCTAGAGAATGAGCAGATTGAGCATTTTCAATGTTATTTTACGTGAATTGCGGGAATGTTCCGTCGCGCGCGTTTAAGAGAAAGTCCGGCGAACCAGCCGGAGAGTGGAAGTTGTCCGACTACTGTCCGTCCAGGCGGGAGAA
>NZ_JCBATA010000087.1:0-28183 GCF_059816245.1 Frankia sp. RB5 | reverse complement strand
ACCGGCTCGTCGGCATCCTCCACGGCTGCCTCAAGACCCAGACCGCCTACAGCGAGGCAACCGCCTGGCCACAAAACGTCACACTCGATGTCGCCGCTTGACATTCAAAAACATGGGATGTCTGACGCGCCGACGGACGAGGGGCGGGCCCGATCGGGCATCCAAGGCCCTCGGTGGGGGCTCGGGTGAGGGCTGCGCGGACCGCCCGAACGGGGATGCCAGGCCCGTCCGTCGAAGGTGCCGGCGAGCGGCGTCACGGCCGGGCCGCGCGGCCTCGTCCACCACCGTCCACCAGGATGTTCGCGGCGCGATGCGCGGCCCTCGGGCTTCTGCCGGACACCGTGGCGACCCTGCCCGGGGGAGCGCCCCCGGGCAGGGACACGGCGTAGGTCAACCGGTGCCGGTGCCAAGGTCCCGCCAGAAAGCTCCGACGGTCCCGGTGGGTTCGTCACTACCCGCGATGCAGAGTCGTGCGTGACGATCCGTCGGTGACCGACCTTGAGGAGCCAGCGTGCCCATCTGGCACATCCGTCCCTACGAGACCGTCGACTACGCGGCGACCGTGCGCCTGCTCGAGGAGGTGCGCAGCTCGCCGGGCGGTCCGCCGATCAACCTGACCGACACCGTGCTGGCCCTGCGGCACGAACCGCCCGACACCGAGTCGCCGGCGGTGGTCGCGATCGCCGGCGAGCACATCGTGGGGGCGGCCGTCGGGCGCAAGGAGGGCGGCAGGGGCCGGGTGCTCACCGTCGCGATCGCGCCGGCGTGGCGGCACCACGGCATCGGGTCGGGTCTGCTGCAGAGCGTCGAGAACCAGCTGCTGCACGTCGGCTGCCGCCAGATCACCACGCTGATCACGCCGGGCCAGTCGGACGAGGAGGCGTTCCTCAACCGCGGGTTCGCGGCGACCGGGCAGATGGTCTACGACAAGCAGATCCCGCTGCGCCCGGCGGACGTGTCCACCGTCGAGCGCTGGGGCGGCGCGCTGCTGAGCACGTCGGAGTGGTCGAACCTCGCCGGGATGGAGGAGGAGCGCTCGCTCATCGAGAAGCGGTTGCTGCTGCCGGTGCGCGAACGCGAGCTCGCCGAGGCGTACGGGGTGGTCATCCCGACGGCGATGCTGCTGTTCGGGCCGCCGGGGACGGGCAAGACGTCGTTCGCGCGGGCGGTGGCGGCGCGCCTCGAGTGGCCGTTCGTGGAGCTGCTGCCGTCGCGGCTGGCGTCGGGCGGCAGCGGGCTGGCCGCGGAGCTGCGTTCGGCGATCAACGCTCTGATGGGCGTCGAGCGGGTCGTCGTGTTCATCGACGAGGTGGACGAGATCGCGCAGTCGCGGGAGACCCGGCCGGAGAACCAGTCGGTCGTCAACGAGCTGCTTAAGGCGATCCCGCTGTTCCGCGGGGTGCAGGGACGGCTGCTGATCTGCGCGACGAACGCGGTGTCCGCGCTCGACCCGGCGTTCGTGCGGCCCGGACGGTTCGACCTCGTGCTCCCCGTCGGCCCGCCGGACGCGACCGGACGGCGGGTGCTGCTGGCCGGGCTGCTCGACCGGGTCGCGAACAAGGCGAAGATCGACCTTGACGCGGTGGTCGCCGCGACCGACCTGTTCACCCCCGCCGACCTCACCGCTGTCGTGCAGCGCTCCGCCGCCGCGGCCTTCCACCGGGCGACCGACGGCGGCTTCGAGCCCGGCAAGCCCGACTCCGACGCGGCCGGCCCCGGCCACGCCGATCCCGCCGCGTCGCCGCTGCGCACCGAGGACCTGATCGACGCGGCGCGGCAGGCCCGTCCAACCATCAGCCTCACCGAGCTCGACCGGTTCCGCCGCGACGCGGAGGCCTTCACCCGGATCTGACGGCCCACGCCCGTCGCTGTTCCCGGCCGCCGTGGGCCCTGGCCCCGGCCGCCGGGATCAGCACTATCGGACCTTTTAGGACGTTTCGTGCCTACTTTTCGCGATTTTGCCTGGTAGCGGCCCTGGCCGCGTAAGAATGATGATCGGCACCGACGACACGGCCTTCTCCGCACGCTGCAGATGGGGTACCCCACCATGACTGTCGGAACACGCGCGCTCTACATCGTCGTCTGCGGTGGGGGATATCCCGCTGGCGACCTCCCAGCCTTCGTCCGCCAGGCGGCCACGGCCGACTGGGACATCCGTGTCGTCGCGACTCCGTCCTCACTGAAGTTCATCGACACCGCGCTGCTCGCGAACCTCAGCGGGCATCCGGTGCGCAGCGAGTACGTCCTCGTCGAGGACGACGACGAGGAACGCCCGATCCCCGACGCGGTCGTGGTCGCTCCGGCGACGTTCAACACGGTCAACAAGTTTGCCACCGGTATCTCCGACACCCTGGCGCTCAGCCTGCTGAACGAGACAATCGGCTCGGGTATCCCCATCATCGTCGCGCTGCCGCCGAACCCGACCCACGCCAAGCACCCGGCGTTCCTCGCGAACATCGCCACCCTGCGCTCCTGGGGCGTCGAGGTGATCTTCGACTACGAGGGCGTCGTCCTCGAGAACGTCCCCGACATCGAGGCGTGGAAGGCCATGTTCCCCTGGCAGAAGACCTTCGACGCCCTGGAGGCCACCAAGAAGCCCTGACCCGCCCGCCACCGCCTACCGGGGTCCGAATTCCGGATTGTGGTCGGGTCCGGTATCCGGTGCCGGATCCGGATGGGCCGGCCGGGATTGCAGCGGGTCCGGGTTTGGGACGGGCTGGGCTGGTGGCGGGGAGCTGGCCAGCCGATCGCGTATCTCAGCCAGGCGCCGCCCGGTCTGGCCGGGTTCGGCCAGCAGGTCGGCGGTGGGGGCGGTGCTGCTGGTCCAAGGGTGCGCCAGATGCGGTCGGGCGAGGTCCACGACGGCGCCCACCGCCTCCCGTTCGTC
Source organism: Frankia sp. RB5 (assembly GCF_059816245.1). Classification (NCBI taxonomy): domain Bacteria; kingdom Bacillati; phylum Actinomycetota; class Actinomycetes; order Frankiales; family Frankiaceae; genus Frankia; species Frankia sp. RB5. Next base: position 25,296 of record NZ_JCBATA010000087.1, on the reverse strand, counting down.
CTGGGTTCTGGCATGGGCGTGCAGCTGACGTGCGGCAGTGGTGAACCGGGCGGTCTCCTGAGGTGTCCAAAGCCGGGTACGTTCGGTGTGGACTACTTCGGCGGCCCGCGGAGGTTCACGCCAGCTGCCGTCGGGTTGGCGGCTGTTGTGGTAAATGACGGCGTTCCCTCGAAGGACCACGCTGGTGACGTCGACCGGAACGGTGCCGGCGTCGATCGCCTGGGCCTCCCGCTGGATGCCGGCGTAGGAGGCGTCGTGGACGGCCGGGTCGATCGGTCGGCCGTGACCGTGGGTGGCCACCTGCTGCCAGTACCGGTCGAGGACCCCGAGCCGACTCCACGCAGCGGGTACGGCGAGGAAGAGCACCTCGACGCGGTAGCCGCCAGCGGCGAACCGCCGCGCCGGTTGCTCAAACTCGTCCGGCAGCCGCATCGCCGACTCCATGATGACGTCGACGCGCTCGTTGATCGCCCACTCCTGGGCCTTCTCCATCCACCGGCGGCCGTCGATACTGGTGTATGCGCCGGCGGTGGTGTCGTCGGCCGCCATGAGCGCGGGGTATCGCGGATGGTAGGGCTTGAGCACGTCAAGGTCGATGCTGATCGCGCCGCCGCGCTGGTCAAGGGCGCGACGGGCCATCAGCGAGGTGTTGGTCTTGCCTGCGCCGGTCTGCCCCGCGACGAAGACGACCACCGGGGTGGCCTGTGCCGGCCTGCCGCCGTACTCGCGCGGGACGATCGCCGCGCGGAAGATCTCCTCGTTGTCGGCGTCGGAAAGCAGATAACGGGTGCGGTCGACCTCAGCCACGGAACTGCCGCAGGTAGGCAAGTGCCTCGGCGGCGGCCTGGCGGGTCTCGTCGATGAACGCGGGATCGGTGGGGCGCAGCGCGCGACGCCGGGCGATGAAGGCCGTCTGCTGGGCCTCCCACGCGGCCACGTCGGTGGCCGAGTAGGCGGCACGGTTGTGCCGGGCCTGCCACAACAGGGCGGCGTAGCCACCAACGACCTGGTTGACCTCCTCGACCGCGATCTCACAGCGGGCCGCGACAACATCGTCCCACTCGAACGGTTCAAGTCCGCCCAGAACACCATCCCGCTCGTCGGTCATGTCTCCATCATCCCCTACTGCTCTGGTCGCGGCTGCGATCTGCGGATCGACGAAGACTCAAACTCGTTTTCGTCCTGGATCGGCGTCTACACGTTCTCCCTTTTTTCTGTCTGCCTCTCAGCTCAGGGGGCTTGGTCCTTCCACGCCGACGCCCGGATCCATATCCGGACCCGGAAAGGGATGTTCGCGTGGAGGTACGGGTCCCTGCTCTGGCATCGGCTCGGGGGCTGTCTGTGCAAGCCGGTGCTTCAGATCTGCGATCCGGCCGGAGACGCTCCGCTCGGGTGCTGAGACCGGGTCTGCAGCAGGCCGGTAGTAAACGACTTCTTCTGATCGCCGACTCAGGATCGTCGTCTCCCCGGTGGGCCCGATTTTGATGATGTTGCCTTTGGTGACAGCCTCGAGACCACCGTCGGGCTGGCGGTTGATGTAGTCGTCGCGGGGTGGGTACATGCGGCCGTCGAACTTGAGCCCCGGATTGGGGTCGCGGGGCACACCGCTGTATTCGTCCTCGACGGCGTCCAGGGTGGTGTTGAGCTGAGTCAGTGCTTCCTGCGCGCTGGCCGGCGGCGGCAATTCATCCAACCGGTGGTAGACGATTTGCAGACGCTCGTGCAGAGGCAGAGGCAGAGGATGGGGCGTACTCATGCTCTGTCTGCTCCCGGTCACCGACTGGTGCGGAAGGCGTCGCGGATGAGAGTGAAGGCTGCTTCGGCGGAGGCAACGATATGTTCGTAGCCGGTGAACGCCTGCTCGGGGGATGGATCGACGGACACCCCCCATTCCGCTGCGCCGGGCCTGCCGGCGATGGCTGCGTGACGGTCGGCTGCCCGGACGTCGATCACGACCGCCCCGGACGGGAATGACTCGATCGTCGTGGCGATGTCCTCGCCGAGGATCGAGCGGGCCAAGGCCGCGTAGTCGACCACGTTGGGCTCCTTCTCAGCCGCGTTCACGGGGTGACGTGCAGGTCGACGGCACGCCCGTCGGGATCACGAAGGACGTGGTCACCTGGGGGAAAAACAGTTCCGAGGCTGGCGTGGGAGACGGTCAGGCCTACCCTGGCCCGCCCGGTCGCTGGGCCGGAACCCGCCGGGTAGAGCTCGAGGACGGCACCCCCGGCCAGGACCGCGGCATAGTGCTCCGGACCGGCTCCATGGCGTTCACGCTCGAACGCCAAACCGAGATTCCGGTAGAAATCATGGGATAACGGCAGGTCGGAACAGTAAAGGACAAGCAGGCTTATCTGAGCCAGGGGCGGCGATTCATTGTTCATGGCGATTCCGTCTCAGAGATCCCTACGGCTGACGCATGGGGTGGTGCTCAGCTTCCGGCCGCCGCAGCCGTTGTGGCTCTGGTGCTTTGCCGGGCGACGAACGCAGCAAAGTCGCTGTCGTCGTGGATTGGTCCCACGCCGTGTTCCTTGTGGGTGCCGGCGCCGCAGCGGGGGGATCGTCGGGCAAAGCGGGCCCGGGCGCGGGCGAGCCAGTCGAGCCAACGGACGGGGTCGTCGGGGCGGTCGTCATGGTAGGCGGCCTGCCAGGCAAGCCAGAGTCCGGTGAGTTCCTCGACGAGGTCGCCGTGCCGGTACCAGCAGGGTGGGATGTCGTCGATGCGGAAGCGTTCGGTCAGCCAGCGCACCCAGTCGCCGAACTCCTGCCAGGTGGAGCGTAGCCGGTCGGGGTCGAGGTTCTCCCAGCGAAACGGCGTCCCGGGCCGGTCCGTCCTGTGGGTAGTGCGCCGGGCGCCCTGTTCTTCCAGGGCCAGCACACGGTCGACGAGTTGGGAGACGACGTCGAGGAGTTCGTCCATCTGGCCGCGGGCGGGGGCGGTCATGGGCTGGTCCGTTCATGGGGGTAGTAGGCGTCGTGGTCGGCGCGGAGTTGTGCGCCGTCGCGGCGCCGGTCGACCTGTTGGAGGCGGATCCAAGTCGGGGGTGCTGAGCGTGGGAGGAGCAGGGCGTTGCCGAGGGGGGCGTTGCGGATCTCGTCGGGTTCGAGGACCCGGCGGCGTCGAAGGCTGGTGCTGACCTGGTCGGGTCCGGAGGCGGCGGCGCCGAGCAGGCCGCCGCGGGTGTAGACGGAGGCGGTGGGTTCGTCGTATTCGCCGGCGGTCTTGGAGAGGTCCTCGAGGTCGCGGACGTCGGAGACGCCGGGCAGGATCAGTTTGTAGGTGGCGGCGTCCCACATGGCCTTGGCCGCGTGTTCGCCCCAGGAGCGGCGGGCCTGGTTCAGGGACTGCAGAACGGCCATGAGGAACACCCCGGAGCCGCCGCCGTAGCTGAACAGGTCGGGCAGGCGGGGTAGGGCGGCGATGTTGGCGGCCTCGTCGAGCATGAGGCCGAGGGGTGGGGTGAGCCGCCCGCCCGGGGAGGTGGCGGCGCGTTGCAGGCCGATCTCGATGATCTCGTCGACGAGCAGGGCGGTGAGCGGGCCGATGGTCTCCTGGGAGGCGGGGGTGCCCTGGATGTGGACGGTGCCTCCGGCGAGCAGCCGGGCGGGGTCGAAGCCGGTGCCAGCGGGCGGGCAGGCGGCGTCGAGGACGATGGGGTCCCACAGGGAGGCCAGGGCGAGGCGGACACCGAAGAAGATGTTGGCCTGCATCCGCGGGTCCTCGGTGGAGTAGCGGGCGAGGGATTCCGCCCAGGCCTGAGTGGCCAGGCCCGCGCGGCGGATGGCGGTGACGGGGGTGGGGTCGGCGGGGTCCGAGGACCAGGCAAGCACGTCGCGCATGGATGCTCCGGCGAGGGCGGCGGCGTGCAGGTAGGCGGCGAGGACGATGGCGGAGACCTGCCGCCAGTCGGAACCGTTCTCGGTGCCGGCGCCGATCTGGGCGGAGGAGGCGAGGACCTGGCCGCGGCGCAGGGCGGTGGAGGGGTCGTCGGCGCCGGCGGTGGGATCCCAGCGCAGCGGCTCGCCGACGGGCGGGGTGGGCTGCCAGGGGTTCCACACCCAGACCGGGCCGTGGGTGCGGGCGCGGGCGGCGGCGGTCCAGGCGGCGAGGTCGGGGCGGATGGAGGTGGCGACGACGGGGCCGGGCCAGTCGATGACGGCGCCGGCGAGCAGGCCGCGGGTCTTACCGGAACGGGCGGGGCCGACGATGAGGCAACCGTCCTCGACGGTGGCGTGCACGCCGCTGGTGCCGAGGTGGCCGATGCGGATCGCCGCGTCGGCGGCGGTCGCGGCGCTGCCGAGGTCGGGGCGTAGGTGGGCGGCGCGGGCGGTGACGGCCCGGGCGGAGGCGTCGCGACGTACCCGTGTCGAGCCGCCGGCGCGCAGCCGTCGCAGGCCGAGGGCGGCCAGCGTGAACAGGGCTGCCGCGGCGGCGAGCAGGAGCGCGAACAGCACGTAGCCGGCCGGGCCGCCGAGGCGGGTGCAGGTCCGCCACAGCAGGTAGACGGTGCCGGCGGCGATCATCAGCGCCGGGAGCAGCAGGCCGTCGCGGGCCCCTCCCCCGGCGGATGGTCCGGGTCTGGTCATCAGGTGGCCATGCGTTCGTCGGTGTGGTAAAGCTGCGCTTCGGTGTCGGTGAGGACGAGTTGGACGGGGTAGCCGCCGAGTCCGGCGATCTTCCACAGGCCGCGGCCGCGGTCCCCGCCGCCCCACGAGGCCACGAGGCCGCGTTCGGCGTCGGTGAGGCCGACGGCGTCGGCGAGGTCGGCGAGGGGCCGGGTGTCCTGGGCGAGCAGGATGCGCACGTCGCAGGAGGAGACGAGCTCGCGGGCGATGGCGACGGCCTCGGAGCCGGCGGCGCCGACGGCCTCGAAGTCGGCGAGGCGGTGGGTGGCGAGGACCTGGATGGTGCCTTCGGCGCGGGACAGCCGCAGGTCGGAGTCGATCTTGCGGACGAACTCGACGCCGGCGCGGAGCTGGCGCCACACCTCGTCGCGGATAACCATGCGTAGTCGGCCGGGTTCGTCGATGGCGGCCTGGCCCCAGGTGGACAGGCAGGACAGGCCGACGACGACCGCGTCCTCGCCGCGTTGGGACAGCCGGGAGATGTCGACGGACTGCATGGGGGCATCGAAGTCGAGGGCGACGGTGGTGGGGGCGTCGAAGATGCCGGCGAGGTTGCGGACCATCGAGCCGAGCGCGTCGGTGACCCGGCGGAACAGGGTGACGAACTCGGCGCGTGAGGCGCAGCGCACGGCGGTGACGAGCGGGTCGGGGGCGTCGAGGAGCACCTGGTGGACGTCGGGGATGGTGGGGTCGGCCAGGGTCGTCGCGGCGCGGTCCTCACCGGTGGTGAGACGCAGGGCTTCGGCGAGGACTGTCTCGTCCTCGGGTCCGACGGGGGTGCGGGCGGCGACGAGAGTGACGAGCAGCCGCAGCCGTCGGCGGGTGATCTCGGCGAGGCGTTCGGTGAGCAGGGTCGGGTCGGTGGGCAGCCGGGTGCCCAGCGGGCCGGCGTCGAGGGGGTTGAGCCGGCCGGGCAGGCCGGGTCCGAGTTCGCTGACGGTGCCACCGACGGCGCGTACGAGCGGGCCGTACTCGCCCTTGAGGTCGCCGAGGACCAGGGTGGACACACCGAACTGGGACAGCCGCAGCGACAGGGCCTTCAGCGTGGCGGACTTGCCGGCGCCGGGGCTACCGGAGACGAGCAGGTTGGGATTGCGGACCAGGCCGCGGTGCAGCCATTCCACGGGATGACAGGAGAACGCCGCGCCGGTGATGACGTCGTAGCCGATGTAGGCGCCGACCGGCGGCACCCCGGCGCGGGTCAGCATCGGGTAGAGGCCCTGGACGGACGCGGTGGAGCCGCGCCACACCGCGGCCTGTGCGGTGTTCGCGGCCCGGCCGCCGAACGGGCCGCGCCGGCCGCGGCGCGCCACCCACGCGCGTGGCGCCGGCGCGCCGTCGGGTTCGGCGGGCGGGGCGGGCGCCGGGCGGGGTGCGGGCAGCAGCTCGCCGAGGGAACGGGCCGGAAGGGAGGTCAGGTCCCGGGCCCGGGCCCGGGCGGCGCGGCTCATGCCCACGCCCGGGTGCTGGGCAGGCCGAGACCGAGGGGAAGGGTGGTGGCGAAGGCGGCGTCCTGGGCCATCCACAGCCGGCGCAGGACCAGCCGGCAGCCCTGCCCGGCCGCGTCCGCCTCCAGCTCCGCGCAGGCCTCCTCGAGACGTTCGGGGTCGGTGACGGTGACGGTGAGGTAGCCGGCGAACTTCACCAGGCCGTGGCCGAGCGCGTTCTCCGCTTCCTGACGTTGAGCGTCGGCGAGGGCCTGCCGTTCGCTGGTGCGCACAAGTCCGCCGGTGCGTTGACGCATGCTGACCGAGAACGACGAGCGGGTGATGTCGCCGAGGACCGCGCGTTCCGCCTGGGAGGGCGGGAGCGGTTCGTAGACCATCGCGATCGCGCGCCGCGCCGTCGCGGTCGACCGCAGCACCGGTACCAGGCCGCCGGCCGCGACCGGCGAGCGTGGCCACTCGTAGACCTGGTAGGTCACCGAGTAACCGCCGTCGTGATGGTAGGAGCCGAGCTTCGCCTCGGCCGCCGCCGGGCCGGCGAGTTCCGGGTCCACCCCCGGCGCCGTGCCCGCCCAGGCCGGGTCGCCGGCGGCGGCGCGGTGCGCGGCCCGTGGGCCGGCAGCGTGTGGGTCGAAGGCGGTGCGGATCACCTCGGCCAGGTCGCGCACTCCCAGCCAGCGGCGCACCTCGATGCCGGCTGAGCGCATCCGGTCGAGTGCGGCGCCGACCTCCCGGATCAGCACCGCCGCCGCCCCGGTGTCGCCGCCGCCGGCCGCTTTGATCGCCGAACGGGCTCGCTGCTGGGACAGGGAGACCGTCAGGTAGGCCTCGTGGCGGGACTGCCAGACCTGCTGTCCGCCGAGCAGCGCCGTCGCGGTGCTGGCCGCCAGCGGCGGGGCGTCGAGGGTGGTGTGCGCGGCGGTCCACTGCACCAGCTCGGCGCCGTCCTCCGGCAGATACCGCTGGTAAAGGCCCACCCGCGTCACCGGCTTGCCCTCCTCGCACCAGCCGGCGAGCAGCGCCCCCCACGCTCCCACCCGCCGCGCCGCCGACGACGCGTCCGCCAATGCCAGACCGGGGAACTGGATGTGCAGCACCACCGTGTAGGACTGCTCGTACGGATGGTGCACGACCGCGACCGGCGTGCCCGCGCCGAGTTCCTCCTCCAGGAACCGCAGCGGCGCCAGCACCCCGGGCAGATCGGCCCGGGGCAGCCCGGCGGGGTCCCGTGGGTCGGCGGCCGGCTGCCACGCGGCCCCCGCGTACCAGGTCTCCCGGGCTGCCTTCGCCCGCCTGAACCGCACCATGCGCAGCATCCACTCCCCGACCGCGAGTCCCTGCACCCGCATCCACGCGGCGACCAGCATCAGGCCCGCCAGCGGCAGGACCACCGGCACCGCCGACCAGGCCCCGTTGGCGACCACGAACCCGGTCATCATCACGGCGGCGACGACGAGCAGCGCCCGTGGGACGCTCAGCCCCAGCGCCCACGACCCCGCCCGGTCTCGCTTCCACCCGTGATAGGTCTCGACCGAACTCATGGGCGCTTACCCCAGCCCATCCCGCCCGGGTTACGCACCACCACAGGCTGCGCGGGGCGTGGGGTGACCGGTGGTCGGCCGTCCGGTACCTGCGCCGGCACCACGTCCGGCTGCTCCTCAGCCGGTACCGCCTGCGGCTGTTCCTTCCCGGGCAGCACCGGCGGGGCGGCGGGCGGTGGCTTCGCGATCGGCATGCCATCCCCAGGCCGGGGCACCGCCGACGCACCCAGCTCCGCACCGCCGTCACCAACCGGCACCGGCGCCTCCGCCTCGGCGGCCTCCGTCCCACCGCCACCCGGCGGCGCCGACGGCGGCCCACCGGCAGGAACGGGCGCGGGCGCCACCGGCGCCCCCGACGGCGCACCGCCCCCACCACCTCCACCGCCCGCAGCAGAGGTCGGGCGAGCCGACGGGCGGGATGCCGAACGCCCTCCCCCGCCGCCTCGGCCGCGCAGCCAGGGGGTGTCCACGGACTCGCCGATGCCACCCAGGCCCGCGTGCGCCGCCGTACGACCCATCCCGCGCTGGAAACCACCCACCGCGGCCGTCGCCGCCATCGCTGCCATCGGCAGAAACCCCGCCGCGGCACCCGCCGCCGCGCCACCACCGGCCGCGCCGCCCGCCGCACCCCCGGCGGCCTGCCCGCCGCCCATCCGCTGCAGCATCGCCGGATCCAGCGGATTACCGCCGCCCCCGCCGCCCCCACCATTCATGCTCGACATCCGCGAACCAAGACCCGACGTGGCACCGATCAGCAGACCCAGACCACCGGAGACCTGACCATCCACGTCGATCGCGAAGAACCGGGCCAGCGCCGGCCAGCACAACACCGCCGCCGCCAACGTCATCAACGCCACGATCACCTGCGTCAGACCGTCGGCCCCATTCGCCTCCCGGAACCCGATCGCGAAACACAAAGTGATCGACGGCGGAACCAGCAGCAGCCGGAACGTCGCCATCGCCTGCCGCTGCCACCACACCGCCGTGCGATCCGACAACAACCCCGACGCCCCGATCGGCGCCGTCGCGACCAGCACCCCGATCGCGACCTTCACCATCAGAATCTCCGCCCACAACACCAGCACGATGAGAATCGACAGCAGGCCGAACACCAGACCCAGCGCCGGCGTCGGCTCATTCTTGATCACCGCCTTCGCATCTTCAAGGAACGCCTTCTGATCCCCATGAGTCGCATCGACAATCCACTGGCAGATGTTCGCCGACAGATCCGCGCCCGTCTGCACCACCGTCTCGGTGACCGCGATCGCCAACGTCGCCCTCGCCAGCCCCGACAACGCCGCCGTCACATACCCGCCGTCCGCCGCCAACTGCGTCCGCACAATCGCGATCAGCAGCACCATCACCGCAACAATCGCACCCAGCCCCGTACAGAGCGTGTAGACGTCGTGCAACCCCGCCTGGTTATAGTTCACCTTCGAGATTTTCGGCCACGCATCCATCAAATTGCCGATGAGATTCACTCCCGCAGTAGTGAACTGCGCGACGATAACCCCCCACACACCATTGACCGCGGCCCCGACCCCGGCCTTCGCCGCATCACCGATCCCGCCGGCGATCAACCCCCCGACAGGGAGGGCTACATCGTTCAATATGCGCACTGGGGTAGGAAGGTCAGGCAAGTTGGAACTCCCTCCATCCGCTGGCCTGGTACTCGTCCCTGCTGTTACCCGACGGGAGGGGATGAGTTTTCGAGACGTCTTTGATGTCGTCCAGGCGCCAGTCGTCGCCCTGCCAGACGAGATGGAATTCATTCGCCCAGAGACTGGAACCCGTTACTCCCGTGGCATCGCCGACCTGCAGGGTCGCCAGAACGGAGACCGAAACGCCGTCGGCGTCTTCCGTGGACGTCACGCCACAGGCCAAAGGCGTCGCGGTAGACCAGAAGTCTGCCGCAAGTGGATGCTCTCGGTAGCCTTCCCGGAGGGTAGGAGCGTCCCGCGTATAGGCAGCTGCCGTTTCGATGGTCCGGAACACGTCGAGCTGCCGATCCTCGCCCGTTGGAAGGATCAGCGACGTCCAGCGGACGGCGGCAGAGGCCGCTCCGTCGGGCGTGTGGGGGAAACCGAGGGGGACGCCGTTCGAGGCAGCGCGGGCGGGATGGGGCAGAAGCAGGGGCGCGGTGGGATCCGCAGTGGCTGAGCGGCCTGGTTGGGGTGAGGGGATGCCGAAGCGGGTCGGCGCCGGCGCCGAGGGCGGGGCGGCAGCGGGATGGCTGCCGTCGCCTCCGCCGGTAAGGGCGACGGTGACCCCGACGGTCGCGGCGATCAGGACGACGACGGCGACGGCAGCGAGAAGAAGGGAACGCCGTCTGCGGGGTGGGCCGCCGTGCGGGGACATCTGCTGGGTCAGGCTCATGTCCACACGCTCCCTCTCCGTGCCGGCTGCCGGGGTCAGACCGAGAGGTTGTAGAAGGTGTTGACGAGCGGGATCGCGATGCCGACCAGGAAGCCGCAGCCCACCGCCCAGCCGAAGGCGGTCAGACCGCGGTCGAATTGCTGGGGACGCGCCGACATCCGTGCCCAGCCGGCGAAGCCCGCCGAGATGAGCGCAGCGATTCCGCAGGCGGTCACCGCCCCGTACATCGACCAGGAAAGGATCTTGTTCAGGGCGTCGGACGCCTGGTGAGGAAGCCCGTCGGTGCCCGGGTTGACCGCCGGGAGCGGGTCGCGGCCGCTCGGCGCCCCCGCGCCGCCTGTGCCTGGCGACGGTGTGGCGGCGAGTAGCAGCGTGGCGTGTGCGGCAAGTTGCTGGATCATGCTGCGTCCTCCAGAGCAAGGCGTTGGACCAGAGCGTCGGCGGCACGCTCGGCATCACGGCCGCCATGACCGGCGTCGAGACGCCCGCTGGCGCGTACGGACGGCAGGTGTGGGACGCGGGTGATCGCGCCGACCTCGCCGTCGAGCATCACCATCCGCGCCCGGGCGGGCCTCGGGATGCGTCCCTCGTTGATGTCGACCACGGCGGCGACCAGGTCCTCGGGGCGCACGCCGGCCTGACGCAGGGCACGGGCGGCGGTCACCGCCTGCTGCAGCGGTCCGGTCGCGGACGCCGCCACGAGGACCACCCGTACGCCTGGCTCGGTCAGTAGCCGGTACCAGCGTGGGGCGTGCAGCAGGTAGAGCACCGGGTCGTAGGAGTCGACGACCAGCGTCGCCCAGCCCGGATCCGCGCCTTCGACCACGCTGACACTGTCGACCCGCCGCAGCGGCTCGTCCGGAGCCAGCACATGGTAATCGCCGCCGTAGCCGGGCATCGTCGCCAGGCCGTTCGGGCCCCGAGGCAGGGTTCGACGAAGGCTGAACAGTCCCGGCGCGTCGTCGATGACGACCAGCGGGCCGGTCACGCACAGCCGCCGGGCCAGCAGGTCCGCTGTCGTCGAGCGACCCATCCCACCACCTGCGGCGACCACGACCACCAGGTCGCTCAGGGAAGCAGCAGGTGTGGAGGGTGCACCGAACTCGTCGAGAGCGGCCGGTGGACCTTGGGCCGGAAGCGCGGCGCGGCCGTCCGTCTGCGGCACCCACCTGCCGGTCGGCGCGGGCATCCCCGGCGTACCCCCCGTTTGCCATGTCGGTGACCTTGAGCGAGAAGATGTGCGCGTATTGGCGCGATCCGGTTTGTCACGGTAGCGTCACCATCACAGCAAATCAAGCTTAATAAGCTTAAAGATCAAAAAGTCGGTCATGACCGCATCTGGGTGGGGTGGGCGGTGGCCACGGAGTCGGCGTCAGGCAGCGGAACCACGTCGTCGCCGATCATGATCGCTCTGGTCGCAGGACTCGCCCTAATAGTCGCCGCTGCTGGAGCCCTCGCCGTCCTCACCGGTGCGGGCGCCTTCGGGGGGCTCGGCGATTCGGGCGGTGCCGACACGCCTGCCGTCACCGCGGCCGTCGCCGACATCCCTGCCGCCTACGTCGGACCGATCATCAGCGCGGCCCGGACCTGCCCCACGTTGAGCCCGGGTCTGCTCGCCGCCCAGCTGAAGCAGGAGTCCGGGTTCAATCCGACCGCGCGCTCCCCCGCCGGCGCCGTCGGCATCGCCCAGTTCACCCCGCCCACCTGGGCGACACATGGCGTCGACGGTGACGGCGACGGCCGCGCCGACCCGCTCAACCCCGCCGATGCCATCCCCGCCGCGGCCCGCTACGACTGCGCCGTGGCCGCCACCGTCGCCCGCCTCGGCGACCCCGTCCGCCTCATGCTCGCTGCCTACAACGCCGGCCCCGGCGCCGTCCTCGCCGCCGGCGGCGTCCCGCCCTACGCCGAGACCCAGACGTATGTCGCCCGCATCCTCACCAGCGCGCCCGCCATGACCGCGGCGATCGGGGCGGCCACCGCCCCGGTCGGAGCCGTCGCGCCGGCCGCCGCTGCCGCCATCGCCTTCGCCCGCGCCCAGCTCGGCAAGCCCTACCACCTCGGCGCGAACGGCCCCGACACCTGGGACTGCTCCTCCCTCGTGCAGGCCGCCTACGCCACCGCCGGCATCTCGCTCCCCCGCACCACCTACGACCAGGCCGGACACTCCGGACCCACCATCCCGCTCAGTGAGATCAACCAGTGGCGGCCCGGCGACCTGCTGTTCGCGGCAGGCTCCGACGGCACCCCCGACAACCCCGGCCACGTCGGCATCTACCTCGGCAACCACCAGGTCCTGCATGCACCGAAGACCGGCGACGTAGTCAAGATCGCGCCCCTGGACCATTTCGAGAGGGTTACCGGCGTCACCCGTCCCGCCGCTCTCGGACGCTGAAGGGCCCAGTCAGGATTCGGCGCGGCGCCAGATGGTCCAGCCGCCGGGTTCGGGGAGTCTGGCGATCTGGCGGTACTTCGTCGGGTCCTGGAGAATGTCGTGGATCTTCCAGTCGAGCATCGCGGAGGGTCCGAAGCGCAGGACGACGATGTCGAAGTAGCGGTCGGTGAGGGCGCGGCGGTAGGCGGCGGTGCCCGTGTAGACGGCGCCGGTGCGCGGATCCCGGTAGTAGAGGAAATAGGTGCCGTTCCACTGCCAGGGGGCCGTGACGTCGCGCAGGTAGTAGCGGGGCACCTCCGATTCCTCGACCAGGTAGTGGCCGGAACCGAACCGGACCTGCGTGCGCAGCAGCGCGGTCAGTGGCCGGCTGTCAGCCCAGACCTGGAAGAGGTCCTGCGCGCCGCGCGCCCCGCCGGCCAGCAGGACGACGGCGGCCAGCGCGGCGGCGATGACGCGGGGGGCCAGCGGGCGGCGCGGGTCGTGGACGTCGAGGCGGGCGAGCAGGGCCACGAGTCCCGCCCCGGCGAGCGGCGCGGCGAAGGCGACCCCGAACGCCACGTGCTTGTGCAGCGAGGTCAGCTCACCGGAACGCGCCTGGACGGCGATCGGCAGCAGCGAGGAGCCCAGCAGGAGTGCCGCGAGCGCGGGGCGCCGGCGCGCGACGAGCGGCAGGCCGGCCACCGCGACGATCAGCGTCGGCGCGGCCCATTCCAGCCCTCGCCGCGCCACCTCCACCGCCGACGTCGGGCCGACCGGGCGCCGCGACAGCGTGGTCGTGACGAGGCCCCGGAGCTGGTCCGTCCCCGTCAACCCGAGCCAGGCACCGACCACGCAGGCCGTGCCGACCGCCGCGGCCAGGAGGAGAACGAGCGGCGGCGCGGATGCCGGCGCGGATGAGGTGGTGGCGGCTGGGCGGCGGGTCCGGTGCGCCGCCATCACGATGAGCGCGGCGGCCGACGGGACGAACAGCGCCGCCACGTACTTGGTCACCACCGCCGCCGCGAGCAGGCAGCCCGCGCTGAACGCCCACAGCGCGCCGCGCCACAGGTTGCCGCGCCGCGGATCGCCGCGCCGCCGACCAGGACGTGGCCGTGCGCGCCGGGGGAGTCCGGCGGCGCGCAGGCCGGCGGCCAGCCCGCCGGTGAGCAGCATCAGAGCCATCGCGTCGTACGTCGCGAAATGGCCGATGAACAGGACGGGCCCGGACAGCACGAACGCGGTGGCGCCGGCGACCCCGGCGGCCCGTCCGTACAGCGACCGGCCCACCGAGGCGACCAGGAGCGTCGTCATCACGGCGCATACCAGGCTGAGCATCCGGGCCGCGGCGAGACCGCCAAGGGCATCGGCCAGCGCGCCGAGCGGTGGATAGACGTAGGGCGATCCCGAGAAATAGGAGCCGAAGTCCTCCGCCGTCGGAGTGCCGTTGCGCAGGGAGGCGATGATCTGGTGCCCGGCATCCAGGTAGAGCGCCTCGTCCTGAAACGCCGTCGACGACAGGTTGATCGACGTCAGCACCTGCACGGCGACGACCGCGGCCAGCCCGGATCGCGGGCCGACGCGACCACGACGCCCATGCCGCCGCCGACCACGCGCTTCCACCGCGTCATCCGGCTCGGCGGGATCGGCGGGATCGGCCGGGCGGTCCCGTTCCCGCGGGTCAGGGAACGCGGAATCCGCGACCGGTGATTCCGGAAACGCCGACGTGCGCGGGAACTCGGATGAGTCCGGAAACACGGAAGAGGCCGGCGGCAGCGGGTCCGGGAGCAGCAGATCCAAGGTCGGCTCATCCCAGCTCGGCGCGTCCCAGCTGGGCGCATCCCGGCGAGGAGAGTCCGGGGAGAGGGTGGGTCTGGAGTACTCCGTGGTCCGGGTGCTCATGAGTCCACTTCGCATTCGGCGGCGGGACGGGAATGGTCCGCAACCGGTCCAACCCGTCGGGAGTCGTCCTGCCGGAGGATCCGCGCGGTCAGATAGGCGCCGGTGCGCCAGGCGGCGAACGTCCGACCGGACGCGTGCGGATCAGGGCCGTCCGTCTGGTAGACGAGGCCGATCGCCCGGGCGGAGCGCGCGGCGTTCACCGCCGTTCCCAGCCAGGAACCGACCGTATGCGGATCACCCGTCGCGGCCAGGGTGACCAGCAACGGCTTGCCGGGATGGGCCAGGCGTACGTGGGTCAGTTCCGCGCGGGGATCCACCCACCGCGTGCCGCGGTACTGGATCCAGGTGACGGCGACGACGTCGATCTGGTCGGCCGGCGGGCGGACGCCGGCGTCGTCGGCGGGCGCGGCGGGCTGCCAGGTCCAGGCCACGTTGTCGGCGTGATGGTCGGCGAAGATCGTCCGGATGTGTGCCCAGGCCCTGGCCGAGTCCGCCGGTACCCCGCCGTTCGCCACCGCGGAACTGGCCGCGTAGTTGCGGTCGACCGACGGCAGCACCGTCAGGTACAGCGGATGCCCCCAGGCGGCGACGGCCCGCGCCCACCGTCGCAGGCCGGCGTCCTGGACGTCGTTGACGACGGCCGGCAGCGCGGACGTCAGGGAACCGTCGCCGTCGCGGGTGAAGGTCAGGGTGAGCCAGGGAATGCCTCCCGCCGACCGGACCTGGTCGGCCCACCGCACGGGAAATCGCTCGCCGATCTCGGCGGAGTGGGCCGAGATCCGATTCATGCCGAGTTCCCGGGCGAGGGTGGAGTAACCGGCGTAGGAACCGGCGGTGACGGCGAGCCCGGCGCGCATCTCCCGCGCACAGGCCGCGGCATGAAAGGGCGCCGCACGCGCGCCGGAATCCTCCGCCCGAAGGCCGACGGCGAGTGCGGGCGCGACCACCAGCACGCAGCCGGCGACGCCCGCGACACGCAGCGGCACGGGGACCCGCCCCAGTCGCCGCTCCCGACGGCCGTCCTCCCCGCGGCGCCGCTCCGGGCCGCGCTGTCGGTGCGCGGCCGGAGCCCGGCGCGCGTCCCAGGCGGCGAGCGCGCAGAACGCGGTCAGCATCGCCGCCATGTAGGCGATCCAGGCGCCCGCGATGAGACCGCGTGCGGACAGACCGCGGATCATCAGGGTGGCCAGGCCGGTCAGGCAGAGCGCCAAGGCCGCGAGGTGGGGCAGCAACGGTCGCCAGGACGCGGCACCGTCCCGCTGCTTGGAGGTGATCGTGAACGTGCTGCGGGAACCCGTCAGCACCGTGAGGGCCGCCGTCACGAGCACGGGGAACGAGATGAATCCGGCCACGACCCCGCGCCAGGTGGACCGTCCTCGGGCCGCGATCCAGAACGCCGCCTGCCCACAGACGAAGTACGGGACGAAATGCTGCAGGAATCCGGTCGCGTCGGCGCCGCGGACGGCCGGGGTGCCGCTGACCACGAAGACGACCGGGGACAACAGGTAGACGAGGTCGCGCACGCCGGAGATGTAGTGCGTGCAGGCAAGTCCGTACTGGAGCCGTTGCGCGGCCGACAGGCCGCTGCCGGGGCGGAGGAGATCCTTCCAGTGCCGCCGGAGCACTTCGAAGGTGCCGCGCGCCCAGCGGTTCTGCTGTTTCAGATAACTCGCCGCGTCGACCGGCCCGAGGCCCTCGGCGAACTTTCCTTCCAGATAGACACCGCGCCAGTCCGGGGCCAGTCGGATGGAGGCGGCGAAGTCCTCCGTCACCGAGTCGCGCGGCATCCCGCCGATGGAGTCCAGCGCCGCGGCCCTGATCACGACATTGGTGCCGCAGATGAAGGCCGAGTTGCGGGCGGCCTTTCCCGGGCAGAGCACCTCGTAGAAGAGCGCCTGCTGGTCGGCGGCCCACCGCGCCATCGGCAGGTCGGTGTTCCGGTAGTACTGCGCCGTCTGCACCCAGCCCACCACGGGGTCGGCGAACGGGGCCACGGTGGCGAGCAGGAAGTCGGGCGTCGGCACCATGTCGGCGTCGAGGATCGCCACCAGCGCGTCGCCGGTCGCACCGACCAGTTCCCGCACGTGCTCGATGTTTCCCGCCTTCGCCCCGCCGGCCGTCGAGCGGGTGACGCACATGACGCCCAGCCGCGTGACCGCCCTCTCGACGTGCTGCCAGTCCGGGCTGCCCGCGACCCGGCCGTCATTGCAGACGATGACGTGTATCCGCGCGGACGGATGACGCCGCAGGTACTCCGCGCGGGCCGCCAGCGCGCCGATGACCGTCGGCTCGAGAACCGCCATGGACTCGCCGGCCGTGGGGATGAGGAGGTAGATGGGAAGACGGCTCGGATCGTGGATGCGCCGGGTCGGGACGGCGTCCTTCGGCCAGATCGTCGCCTGCAGGCCAAGAGCATGGGCAGCACCGAACATCTCGGCGGCGAGCAGCGGGACCGCGAGCCACGCGGCCGACCAGTTCGTCACCGACAGGCGCCACACCAGATAGTCGACCGTGCTGGTGAGAACGCCGACGGTGCTCGTCGCGATCCAGATCTGGCCACGTGTGCGGCCGGAGCCGGCGAGCAGGCCGAACGTCACGAGCGGCGTGACGGCACAGGCCCATGGACCGGGCCTGCACCACACGAGGGCACCGACGAGCGCCGTCCCGACGAGCGCCATCCCGACGAGCGCTGCCGGGAATCGCCCGCGAAGAACTCTCCCCCGCATCTCTCAGCGGGCGATGCGCACGGGACGGCGGGCGTCAGCCCCCCACCGGCGGCTTCGGCATACTTCCCCCGACCTCGGACACACGGCTCTGGTCATTGTCACGAGGATCCCCCAGCACATTTGTAGCCACCGCGTTTCCGGTCGCGGCGGCAACCCCTGGCGGCGGACGCTACCACCCACTGCCATAAACCACCCACTCCGTCCGGCCGGTGGGCGCGTCCCGCGAATCCTGCTTTTAGGGTGACCTTTACCGGCGGTATGAAGCAGCCCAAAAAGGCCGTACCGGAAGGCCGCTCGCCCGCCGCCGCGGCGGCGATTCCCCGCGTTTGCCGCTCATCGCCGGAAACCACCGTCACACTCGGGGCACGCCGGGGATCACAGGTCGCCGACCTCCGCGGCCGTTGGGTGCGGTGGACCGGGCGGCGGCGGGCTCAGGCGTGGACGGGGAGGTCGATGGTGATGCGCGTGGGCCCGCCCGGTGGGCTCGCGACGTCCATCCAGCCGTCGACGGTGCGGACCCGCTCGACGAGGCCCGCGAGACCGCTGCCGGCCGCCGGGTCGGCACTGGCGCCGCCCTGGCCGTCGTCGCTGACCGTGATGCGCACGCGGCCGGCGCGGCCGATGACGCCGACCTGGGCCTCGGTCGCGCGGCTGTGCTTGGCCACGTTCGTGAGCAGTTCCGCGACGCAGAAGTAGGCGATCGTCTCGATCGCGGCCGAGGGCCGTTTCGGCAGGTCGACGCGGATCTGGACGGGCAGCGGGCCGCGCGCGGTGAGGCTGGTCAGGGCGGCCTCGAGGCCGGCGTCGAGGATCGGCGGGTGGATGCCGCGGGCGAGGTCGCGCAGCTCGACGAGGGCCTCCTTGACGTCGCGGTGGGCGGCGTCGACGAGTTCGCGGGTCTCGTCGAGGTCGACCTTGTCGCCGTCGGCGGCGAGCCGCTCGCGGACGATGCCGAGGTTCATCGCCATGCCGACGAGCCGGGCCTGCGCGCCGTCATGGAGGTCGCGTTCGATCCGGCGCAGGGCGGCGGCGGAGTCGTCGACCGCGGAAGACCGGGTGTGTTCGAGCTCCCGCATCCGGGCCGCC
This sequence comes from Frankia sp. RB5, assembly GCF_059816245.1. NCBI lineage: Bacteria > Bacillati > Actinomycetota > Actinomycetes > Frankiales > Frankiaceae > Frankia > Frankia sp. RB5. The sequence continues at coordinate 7,223 of NZ_JCBATA010000087.1, read as the reverse complement.
GCCAGCGACCGCTGGGTGGGGCCGAGCAGCCCGCGGATCAGCAGCCGGTCCAGCATCACCAGCCCGCGCACCACCGGCACGGCGAGCAGCAGTAGCACCACCCCGGCGGCGATCCCCAGGCCCATCCTCGGCCAGGTGTCGAGGAAGTAGTCGGTGCCGAAGGACGCCCCGCGGTGGGCCACACCGTGGCTGTCGTGCTGCACCGGCAGGTAGTGACGCCAGATCGGATAGGTGACGGCGCCGAGCCCGTCGACCCACAGCACCACCGAGAACACCACGTTGACGATCGCCAGCGGGAACTTGAGCAGCAGGTAGCAGAACGCCCGCCAGCCCGCACCGTCCCCGAGCCCGGCGAAGACCCAGCCCAGCAGGCCCCGCCGGCGCTGGCGCAGCGGCAGCGGCGCGCGGACCCGCTCCCCCAGCAGCTCGGCGGCGAGGGAACGCTGCATGGCGCCGAGCCCGCGGGCCCCGCGCAGCATCCCGGCCAGCAGCGGCAGCCCGAGGAACGTGACGGCGAGCGCCGATCCCGCTGAGATCGCCACCACCACGTAGGCGAAGCCGAGGATGGCCAGCGGCAGGTCGACCAGCGTGTAGGCGAACTCCCGCCCAGCCCGCCAGCGCAGTCGCCGCGCCGCGCCGCGCCCGGCGGGGTAGGCGACGGCTGACCGCTCGGGCGAAGCCGGATCGCGCGGTGCGTGCTCCCGCCCACGCTCACGCAGCGGCTCGTAGGCCGGGTCGTCAGCCGGTTCGTCAGCCGGTTCGTCAGCCGGTTCGTCAGCCGGTTCGTCGGCCGGTTCGTCGGCCGGTTCGAGCGGGACGGTCATGGTCATCGACGCCTCGGGGTGCGGTGGGTCTCGGCGAGACGCCGGGCGCGGCGGCCGTCACGGGGACGGCTGCCGGAGCTCGGCGGCGGACATCTCCACCCTGCCCCCGTCGCCGGCGCCGTCCCAGCCGGTGCGCCCACCGGCGATGGTCGGGTTATCCCGACCATCGCCCACGCGGCGGGCGACTACCGGGCGGCGGCGAGCTCGGCGATGGCGGCGTCGACGGCGAGCAGGCGCCGGGCGTTGTCGACGTGCAGGTTTTCGATCATCCGACCGTTGACGGTGACGACGCCCCGCCCCTCGGCCACCGCCTCCTCGAAGGCCCGCACGATCTCGGTGGCCTCGGTGAGCTGCTTGCCCGACGGCGAGAACGCCTCGTTGCACGGCTCGACCTGACCCGGGTGGATCAGCGTCTTGCCGTCGAAGCCCAGCTCGCGGCCCTGCTGGCACTCGGCGGCGAAGCCCTCGGCGTTGCGCACGTCGTTGTAGACGCCGTCGATGATCGCCTTGCCGGCGGCGCGCGCCGCGAGCAGGCACAGGCCGAGACCCGGCAGCAGCGGCGCGCGGCCCGGGACATGCTCGGCGCGCAGCTCGTTGGCCAGGTCGTTCGTGCCCATGACGAGGACGGCGAGCCGCGGCGACGCCGCCGCGATCTCCAGAGCGCGCAGCATGGCGATCGGCGTCTCGACCATCGCCCAGATCTTCGTCCGCTCCGGCGCGCCCGCCGCGACGAGATCGGCCTCGATGGCGTGCACCTCGTCGGCCGAGCTGACCTTGGGTACGAGGACGGCGTCCGGGCCGGCCTTGGCGGCGGCGCGCAGGTCGTCGGCGTGCCAGGAGGTGTCCCGGCCGTTCACCCGGATGATCACCTCGCGGTGCCCGTAGGCGCCCTCGGCCGCCAGCGCGCACACCCGCTCGCGGGCCGCTTCCTTCGCCGCGGGGGCGACCGCGTCCTCGAGGTCGAGGATGAGGGCGTCCGCGGGAAGGCCCTTCGCCTTCTCCAGCGCCCGCTCGTTGGCGCCCGGCATGTAAAGCACTGACCGCCGCGGCCGGAAGTCCGTCGCCGTCGCCTGGTTCCCGTCGGCCGTCACCGTTCTCCTCCGTCGCTGTGATCACATCCCGCGACCCGCGACCCGCGACCACCGCGGGCCCCCGCCCCGCCGGCCCGCGGCGCGGCCCCGCCCATACCGCCCGGCCCAGCCGGATGCGGCGCCCTCACCCTACTGTCCGCCCCCACCGCGCGCCTTGATCACCAACGCCCGTCACACTCCCACCACCCGAGTTCCTGATGAGCGACTGCGTTCCGCGGAACGTTCGGAGGTCGCCGCTTGACGTCCTCCCCGCCCTGAGCTGAGGGACGGGGATTTCCTACCGTGTCGCGTGGGTTCACGCGGCACCTCGCTGGGTTCCTGCTTCGACGCCCACCGCCGGAACGAGTTCCGGTCTTACATCGGCTCGGCAGGCGTTTTCCGTCTCCGCCCGCCCGGCGGCGACGATCCGACGGCCCTCGAACAGAATGTTCCGGGCCGCGTTCAGATCACGATCATGTGTGGTGTTGCAGGCCGGGCACGTCCAGGTCCGCACCGCGAGCGGTTTCGGCCCGTCCCTGGTCCCGCAGGCTGAGCACACCTGTGACGACGGGAAGAACCGGCCCACCCGCACCACGGTGCGGCCCCGGCGGCCCGCCTTCTGTTCGATCAGCCCGACCAGCGATGCCCACCCGGCGTCGTACACCGACCGGGCCAGCCTCGTCCGACCGAGACCCGACACGGCGAGATCCTCGACGTAGACCGCTTGGTGATCGCGGACAAGTCGAGCAGCGATCTTGTGGTGCTGATCGTGGCGGGTCTCCCGCACCTTCCGGTGCAGCACCGCCACCCGGCGGACCGCCTTACGACGGTTCACCGAACCCTTCTCCTTCCGGGCCAGTGCCCGCTGGACGCGGGCAAGACGGCGCTGTTGCGAGCGCAGATGACGCGGGTTGACGATCACCTCGCCCGTCGACAGCGTCGCCAGCCGGCCCAGACCGAGATCGATCCCCACGTCGCCAGCCACCTGCGGGTATGGCTCGTCCGCGACGTCGACGACGAACGACACGTAGTACCGGCCGTCCGCCTCCCGGATCACCGTGACCGACGACGGGACCGACGGCAGGTCCCGCGACCAGGCCAGCTCGACATCCCCGACCTTCGCGATCCGCACACCCCGGGCGGTGACAGCGAATCCGTTACGGGTGAGCCGGACCGACTGCCGGTTGTCCTTGCGGGACCGGAACCGGGGATGCCCCACCCGCCTCCCTTTCCGTTTCCCGGACAGCGAGTCGAACCAGTTCCGAAACGCGCGGCGCGCGTCCTGGCACGCCTGCACCAGCACCACCGAGGACACCTCACCCAGCCACACCCGTTGCGGGGCCTGCCTGGCGAGGGTGACCACCCGGCGCTGCACCTCAGCGTCGGAAAGCTTCTCCCCGGCCGCGTGCGCCGTGTCGCGCAGCCGGATCGCGTCGTTGTAGACGACCCGGGCACAACCGAACGCCCGCGCCAACGCCCGCACCTGCCCCGGTGACGGGTAGGCGCGGTAGCGGTAACGGACAGCCGGCATGCCGTCATCATGCTCGGTCCATGACCATCTCCGACGACCACCGACGTGGCAGGCATGTGGTTTCCGCGCTTCACGTTCACGTGGTCTTCCTGACGAAGTACCGGCGGGATGTGTTCGACACGGCGATGCTCGACGCCTGCCAGCGGACCATGCGCGACGTGTGCGACGTGTGCGACGACCTTGGCGCCCGCCTGGTCGAGTTCAACGGCGAAGACGACCACGTACACCTGCTCGTCGAATACCCGCCGAAGGTCGCCGTGTCCACGCTCGTGAACTCACTGAAAGGGCATGTCCGCACGGATCCTGCGCGCCGAGCTCACCGGCCAGGTGAACCACGCCTCGACACGCGGGCATTTCTGGTCCCCGCCGTACCTCGCGGTATCCGCCGGCGGCGCCCCGACCACGCTGTTACGCGAGTACATCGACAGGCAACGGCGACCAGCCCCGATACGCTAACCCCGCCCTGAAGGACGAGGCTTGCCCGCTACGAATCCAGGTCACACGGGGCCGCGGCGACGCCCGTCCGGGGTCGAGGGATCCTCGGGGGGCTCGGCGGTGGGGCCGTAGCCGGGCGCCCAGAGGGTTCGCAGCGGCTTTCCATGCGGGCACGTTCCGCGGTCGGGAACCGCCTCGACGGCTCCCGTCGAGGCGAGTTGGGCGCCGCGGCGACGGCGGCAGTGCCGGCAGGCGACCAACGTCAGCATGCGGACCGACGGTCGGCGTTCCGGCTGGCCCGCTTGGGACGGCCCGTTGTCCGCGCTACCGCTCACCGTCTGGCCCTCGTGAGACGGCCCGTTCCGTCGCAGGCCGCGCAGTCGGCGTTCTGCGTTCCGGTGAAGCCGCCGTCGTCGTCGGCTTCCAGCCGGTCGGCGGCTTTCTTCCCGGTTCCGTTGCAGGCGGGGCAGTCGGCGGTCTCGACGGGGTCGAGGTCGGCGGAGCGGCCGCCCCCACGCTTGGCGTAGGTCCGCTCGATGTCGGGATCGTCCTTCGAGCTGGCCGATCCGCCCGCCCCACCTCGCTTGACGCTGTCACGACCGGTGGACGCCCCTCCCCTCGACGATCCCCGCTTGTTCCACACCATGACGGCACGGTAGGACCACATCGACGTGCTGGAAATCGAGCGGCCCGAATCCGTCACCGACTGGCACACCTTGCGGCTTTGCTTCGCGTCCAAGACGAACGCGCGAGAGCCCGCACCAGCGCAGCGCCGGCCGATGCGCCGCCGCCGTCAACCGAGCGTGGCCGACGGCGCGAACCGCAGCGCGACGCGATCCTCCACCGCCACGAATCCGAGCCGCCGGTAAATGCCGTTACTGGCGGGGTTCGCCAGGTCGGTGAACAGCAGAATCGTGGCCACCCCGGCATCCAGCGCCGCCCGACTGACCGCCGCCGTCACCGCCGCCGCGTAACCTCGCCGCCGGAACCGGGCAGGCGTATAGACCGGACCGACGCGGATTGTCCCGCCCAGCGGTCGAGTACCTCCCGCCATGGCAACCGGGACACCGTCGACGTCCCACAGGGAGAGGCCGCCATACTCGAGACGATCGTCGACCCGGCCCGCGGCGTTGCCAGCGACGTCACCGGTCTCCGCCCAGAACGCCGCCATCCAGGCCGCCAGCAGCTCCCGGTCGGCCGTCTCGGCCACACGGGAACGGCCAGCGGGCGCCGGCGAGGGCGGAGCCAGCCGCCCGAGCCGGTACAGGTGCTCCCGGCGGTGAACCTGCGCGCTGGCCGCCGTCCTGCGCCGCCAGGAGGAGGCGAACAAGGTGGCGGTCCGCTCGTCCGCGTTCACCCCGAGCAGCGACCTCGACCGCGGCCACGACGCGACCAGCGGCTCCACGGCTCGCGGCGGAATCGCCGTCATCAGGAGCCCGTGCGGCGGAGTATGTAGGAACGCTCCCTCGACGTGCCCGCCCCCCGACTGCCACCAGCCGAACAGCGGAAATCCGTCCCCGAATGCCGTCGCTCCTCGCACCCGCAGCGTGTCGCAGACGGTCACCAGCACGGTGTTCTCCACCGGCCGGGATGCCAGGAAGTCACCCGCCGCCGCGAGAAACTCCTCGACGCTCTCCGTCAACCTCCATCCCATACACACTATTGTCCCAACCACTGCCACCAGGACGCACCTGGTTTTTCCGCCTCGCTGTCAGGCTCGGAGGAGTGTGATGGAGCGACCGGCGGGGCTGGTGACAGCGGTGGTGCTTGTGCGTTCGGTGATGGGCGGAGCCTCGGGCCGGGCGTCGAAGATGACGAGGACTCCATGTTCGAGGCCGAGACGGTCGAGATAGCCGTCGAGCTGGGCCAGGCCGCGCTGGAGGGGGTCCGATTCCCCCGCTCGGCGAACCTTGAGTTCGAGGGCCTCGCGCTGCCAGCACCGGGTGGCGTCCGGCCCGTAATAGGGCCAGCGGATGAGCAGGTCGATACGGCCGCGCCCGATCCGGTATTCACGGTCGACATAGCCGCCACCGTTCACGACGCGCTGGAGGAAGCCCATCAGGACGAGTTGGGAAGCCGCCTCGGGATAGCGGCGACCGGAGGCGAGGATCTCGCCGTTCTCCACCCAGAAGCGGCTGAACTCCGCGAGCATCGTCGTCATGTCGAACCGACCGTCGGGAAGGACGAAGGAGCGGGGGTCGGCGAACACCACGGCCTCGACGCCGTCGGTCAGGACCCGGGCGATGACCTCCCGGTAGATCGGGTTGGCGATCCGTACCGGATTGCGCGGGGCGATCAGGCCGAGGTCGCGGACGTAGGTGAGGTCGTCGTCGTAGGTGTCCAGATTGACCAGCGTGCCGGCCAGAACTGGTTCGAGCACTCGGCGCACACGCGGCTCGGCGAGCGTGGCGGCCAGCGAGTCGAGATGCGTCGCACGGGCCTGGATCAGCTGCTCCTTCGCCTGCTCCACATACTCGGCGGTAATCGGCTCCGACGTCGGTACCCGCATCTCCTCCACGACCTCGCGGGCGAGCGCGTTGACGAGCCAGGGCTGGCCGGCGGTCAGCTCGATCGCCCGCCGGACCGCCTCCTCGGTGAAGTCCTGTCCCGTGTCGGCCGTATGCTGCCCATACAGGTCGCGCACCTCGAGCGGGGTGAAGTCACCCAGTCGAAGCGACTTCACCTTGATGTTGAACGGGCTCGCGGACCCCAGGCGAGTCGAGTCGCCTCCGGACGCGGCTTTATATTCGCGGACGTCGCGGAGGCCGCAGAGGGCCACCGAGGCAGGGAAGGTTTCTGGTCGTTCGCTGAAGCCCGCCCGCAACTGCCGCAGCACGCTGATCAGGCTCCGCCCGCGCAGCGCGTCAACCTCGTCGAAGAAGAGGACCAGCGGCCGCGGACACACTCGCGCCCAGGCCGACAACGATCGCCGAAGCGGATTCTCCGCGAGCAGGTCAGGCCACGCCGGCGGGCGAAGGCTTTCAGGCAGCGCCGCGTCGGCCCGGTCACGGATCTCCTGCAGGATGCTCCGCTCGGCCGCGCGGAAGTCGTCGCCCGCGGCCTCACCGATCTCGCAGGAGAAGTACAGCGCGGCGCACTGACCGGACTCGGTCAGTTCTGCCGCCAGGGCCCTCAAGGCCGTCGTCTTGCCCGTCTGCCGTGGCGCGTGCACCACGAAATAGCCGTCCTGGCCAACGAGTCCGGGTGCTTCCGGCAGGCGGGACAAAGCCGGTACCATGAGCATTTTCAATGTTATTTTACGTGAATTGCGGGAATGTTCCGTCGCGCGCGTTTAAGAGAAAGTCCGGCGAACCAGCCGGAGAGTGGAAGTTGTCCGACTACTGTCCGTCCAGGCGGGAGAAA